>PUOZ01000006.1 GCA_003553165.1 Thioalkalivibrio sp. | reverse complement strand
GCTGCGGCAAGAACAAGGATCACGTCCTCCTCGACATGCGTCACCTGGGCACCGACACGATCATGAAGAAGCTCCCGGGCATCCGCGAGATGAGCATGACCTTTCTCGGCGTCGATCCCATCGAGAAGCCCATACCCGTGTTTCCGACCTGTCACTACAGCATGGGCGGCATCCCCACCAACCGCGACGGCCAGGTCGTGGTTCCGGTCAAGGACACAACGGAGGACCCGGTGCCGGGGCTCTACGCCGCGGGCGAGACGGCCTGCGTCTCGGTGCACGGCGCGAACCGGCTGGGTGGCAATTCCCTGCTCGATATCCTGGTGTTCGGCCGCGCGGCGGCCAACCACATCCTCGACTTCCTGAAGGAGAACCGCTATCACCGTCCGCTGCCCCAAGCCTCGGTGGACCAGGCCCTGGCACGCCTTGCGCGCTGGGAGCGCAAGGGCGACGGCGAGGCGGTGGAGCCGCTGCGGCGGGAGCTGCGCAAGGTCATGGAAGATCACTGCGGCGTATTCCGCACTGCCGAGGTGATGCAGGAGGGTGTGGACAAGCTGCGCGTGCTGCGCGAGCGGATCGAAAACGCGGTGATCCGGGACCATACGCAGACCTTCAACACCGCGCGGATCGAGGCGATGGAACTCGAGAACCTGATGGACTGCGCGATGGCGACGATGTGCTCGGCGCTGGGGCGGGAAGAGAGCCGTGGCGCGCACAGCCGGGTCGATTTTCCCGAACGCGACGACGAGCGCTGGCTGAAGCACTCGCTGTACTCGTTGCTCGACGATTCGATGGACTACAAGCCGGTGCGCACCCAGCCGGTAACCGTCGAGTCTTTCCCGCCGAAGAAGCGGGTTTACTGACATTTTCAGCTTTTAGCTCTTAGCTAAAAGCTGAAACCTAAGAGCTGAAAGCTAAAAGCTAAAAGCTGAAACCTAGAAGCCATCAGCGGTTTGGCTGGCGTTGCGTGAATCCAGGAGGCTTGCGGATGGAATTTTCGATCTACCGGTTCAATCCCGACACCGACAGCGCACCCTACATGCAGTCGTTCACGCTGCCGGACGACCAGATCGAACCCGGGATGATGCTGCTGGACGCCTTGTTGCTGCTGAAGGAGCAGGACGACAGCCTCGGCTTCCGGCGCTCCTGCCAGCACGGTGTCTGCGGCAGCGACGGGATGAACGTCAACGGTACCAACGGTCTCGCCTGCATCATGCCGCTTGCGAATCTTAAGGCGCCCGTGGTGCTGCGTCCTTTCCCCGGCATGCCGGTGATCCGTGACCTGATCGTCGATATGGACAATTTCTACCGCCAGTACCGCGAGGCCGAGCCCTGGCTGATCAACGACTCGCCGGAACCCGAGGTCGAGCGCCTGCAGACCCCGGAGGATCGCGACCGCCTCGACGGGCTGTACGAGTGCATCCTCTGCGGCTGCTGCTCCGCGTCCTGCCCCTCGTATTGGTGGAACCCGGACCGCTTCCTGGGACCGGCGGCACTGCTGCAGGCCGCGCGTTTCATCGAGGACAGCCGCGACCAGGCCACCGAGCACCGGCTCGAGCGTCTTGACGATGCCTACCGCCTCTACCGCTGCCATGGCATCATGAACTGCACGCAGGTCTGTCCGAAGGGCCTGAATCCCTCGAAGGCGATCGGCGACATCCGCCGGACCATGATCAAGCGCTCGGTGTGATTGCGGTCGAACACGGGGGCAGGCTGCGATGGTGATGCCTGACACCCGCACGCGCTGGCGTTGTCGCCGGGGCATGCTGGAAAATGACCTGCTGCTGGGCCATTTTCTCGATCATGGATATGACAGGCTTGACCAGGAGGGTCGCGATGCCTTCGAACGCTTGCTGGGCTACCCCGACAATCTCTTGCTGGATCTGGTGCTGGGGCGCCAGGCGACGGTGGATTCGGGCATAGCCCGCCTTGTCCCGCTCATCCGCGCCGCCACTGCGGATCGCCCTGAAGCATGACCCCTTCCTGCCGCCGCTGGCGGCGCTGGGGCTGTTTGCGGTGGCGGCCGGTGTGGTGCTCTACGCGCTGGCATACAGCGGCTGGATCCCCGCGTTGCTGACGCTGGTCCTCTCCCTTCTTGCCGCGGCCTGGTCCGTGCGCCTGCGTGGTCCCCATTGGGAATGGCTGGGTTGTGATGCTCAGGGGCAGTGGTGGCTGGCCACGCGCGAGGGGCTGCGTCATGAACAGCGGACCGTCATCCGTGTATCGGGAGACAGCCGCGTGGGTGCCCGGATGGTCGTGCTGGTCTGCGGCGTCGCGGACACGGGAACGGTGCAGGTGCTGTGGCTGCCCTGGTGGCGGCTGGATCCGGAGGACTTCCGCCGTCTGCGGGTGCGCCTGCGCTGGCCGCCGGAGGCAGAGGACAAACCCGGCCTGATGGCGCGGCTTCAGGAGGGCGCGCAGCGGGCCGCTGGTATACTCGCCGCCCTGACCAAGCGCGGAGCGCAGCCCATGAATACGCCCCGGGACATGGCCGCGGTCGATCATCTGCTCAGTGACGACCCGGAACACGTCTACACCGAGGACGAACTGGACGCGATCGAGGCCGTCGATCCCGAGTTGGCCCTGCGCCTGGATCGCGCCCAGACCTTCGCGCAACGCCAGGCCCATGATGAGCCCGTCGAGGGTCCGATCGACGAGGCGGCAGTGCGTCAGGCGGTGGAGGAAGCGCGCCGCATCCTGCAGCAGGACGGCGGGGACATCGAATACGTGGGGCTCGATGGACGTACGGTGCAGGTGCGTCTGAAGGGTGCCTGCGTGGGCTGTCCGCGTTCCACGCTGGACCTGAAGAACGTCGTCGAGCGTCTGGTTCGGGCGCGGGCCCCCGGCGTGGAGCGGGTCGCGAATACGTTCTGACCGGTCGGTCTGACCGGCTCGGGCTCAGGTGATCACGTCCGGCGCTTCCTTGCCGGTCTGGTTCCGGATGTCGGCGATCTCTTCCGCCAGCTCGATCAACGGGGCCAACGCCGCCTGCGTGTCTTCGTCGAGCTGATCGGGCCGGGTTTCGTGACGTTCCAGATACACCCGCAGCGTCGCGCCCTGGGTTCCGGTGCCCGAGAGCCGGAACACGATGCGCGCCCGGTCCTCGAACAGAATGCGCAGTCCCTGGCCGGAACTCACGCTGCCGTCCACCGGGTCCGTGTAGCTGAAGTCGTCGGCCGCGCGCACCTGCAGGGAGCCGAATTGCCGCCCCGGCAGTGACGGCAGGGCTGCGCGCAGGCGGTCCATCAGGGCTTCGGCACGCTCGCTCTCGATCTCCTCGTAGTCGTGCCGGGTGTAATAATGGCGTCCAAAGCGCCGCCAGTGATCCCGGACGATCTCGGTGACCGGCTGGCCCCGCGCCGCGATGAGGTTCAGCCAGAAGAGAACGGCCCACAGACCGTCCTTCTCGCGCACATGATCGGAACTGGTGCCGAAACTCTCCTCGCCACAGAGCGTGATGCGTCCGTCGTCGAGCAGGTTGCCGAAGAACTTCCAGCCCGTGGGGGTCTCGTAGCAGGCGATGCCCAGTGCCTCCGCCACGGCGTCGATCGCCTGGCTGGTGGGCATGCTGCGGGCTACACCCTTGAGCCCGTCGCGATAAGCCGGGATCAGATGGGCATTCGCAGCCATTACCGCCAGGCTGTCGCTGGGGCTGACGAAGAAGCCGCGTCCGAGGATCATGTTGCGGTCCCCGTCGCCGTCCGATGCAGCGCCGAAGTCAGGCGCATCGCGCCCGAACATGAGTTCGCCGAGTTCGCGGGCGTGGGTCAGGTTGGGGTCGGGATGGCGCCCACCGAAATCGGCGAGGGGTTCCTTGCGCATCACGCTGCCCGGCGCTGCCCCGAGGCGTTCCTCCAGGATCTGCTCGGCGTAGGGGCCGGTGACGGCGTGCATGGCATCGAAGCGCAAGCTGAAGCCGCCCGCCCGTACCAGTGCGCGCATGGCGGGGAAATCGAACAGCGATTCCATGAGGTCCGCGTAGTCGGTGACCGGGTCCACGACCTCGACCTCCATCTCGCCCAACTTCTGGTGACCGACATGATCGATATCGACGTGCGGCGCCCGTGCGATCCGGTAGTGTGTGATCTCGAGGCTGGCGGCGTGGATGGCACTGGTGACCGATTCCGGCGCCGGCCCGCCGTTGGCGACGTTGAACTTGATGCCGAAATCGCCTTTCGGACCGCCCGGGTTGTGGCTGGCCGAGAGGACGATGCCGCCACCCGCATGGCGGGTGCGGATCAGGTGGCTGGCGGCGGGCGTGGACAGGATGCCGCCGCGGCCGACGGTGACCTTGCGGATCTCGTTCGCCATCGCCATGCGCAGGATGATCTGGACCGCTTCCCGATTGAAGAAACGTCCGTCTCCGCCGAGGATCAGTTCGGTACCGGCCAGGGCCTTCTGGCTGTCGAAGATGCTCTGGACGAAATTCTCGAGATAGTGGGTCTTCCGGAAGCGGGAAACCTGTTTGCGTACTCCCGAGGTGCCGGGTTTCTGATCCGTGAACGGGCGGGTCGAGACGACGCTTATTTCCATGTTCGCTTCAAGTCCCTGGCCTGGGCGGGCGGTGAGCAAGGCTGGCAATCGTTGTCGGTGAAGGTAGCAGAATCCGATCGGAGTGTCGCGTCGAAAATGCACGATCAGGCGCGGTGCAAGTTGACCGGATACAGATCAGGGACTCATTGTGCCTGTATCGGTGGGAGGCAGTACACTGCGGGCCATGATCCTGGAACGCCCATTGCCGACCCACCTGAATCCGCGCTACGTCACTTTTGCGGCGCTGATGGAACTGTACGAGAGCAACTACCTGCGTCTGCGGCGCCTGTGTCCCGACCTGGATGCGGTGGAGGGGGAACAGATCTCCAGTGTGGCGGGTGCTTCCGATCTGCACCTGACGGTCATCGAACGCACGCCCTACACGACCAGTCTGCGCCTGAGCTACGAGTTCGGGCACGGAGAGCGGGTACGGCGCCAGCCGGACATGACCATCCGGATGTTTCACGACGCCCGCCAGGCGGAGGTCGTGGGCCGGTACTGCCGGCGCCGCGGCGAAGACCTGACCGTGGACGCCATGGCGGGCGTCTCCGGACTGGCCTGCCGCTGGCGCCACAACCGGTTCCTGTTCAAATGGCTGGGCTTCTGCCTTACGCAGGGCCACCAGTTTCGGGTTCAGGACACGACGGCCAGTCTGCCGCTGGTCGACCCCCTGGTTTGATGCGGGGCGCACGGAAGGGCGAGTGAGCGGGGAAGCCCGGTCCGGGGATGCGTGAACCCGCAGCCGCCCAGTCACCCCCCAGCCACTTCCACCGAGCGCCCGCAACCGTATTGAGAGCCGTCAGCGCTCGAGGTACTGGAGCTTGTCGGGTTTGCCGTCCCACTCCTCGGCGTCCGGCGGCGCCTCCTTGCGCGTGGTGATCACCGGCCAGGAGCGCGACAGTTCGGCATTCAGTTCGATGAAGGCCTCCTGTCCCTCCGGGACATCGTCCTCCGGAACGATGGCCTCAGCGGGACATTCCGGTTCGCACAGCGTGCAATCGATGCACTCGTCGGGATCGATCACCAGGAAGTTGGGGCCCTCGTGGAAGCAGTCCACCGGGCAGACTTCGACGCAGTCCGTGTATTTGCACTTGATGCAGTTTTCAAGAACGACGTAGGTCATCTGGTTCTCCGTTTCGGCAATCCATCGGTGAAATTCGCCGCTGCATTCTAACGCCAGAGGGGTTGGCGGGCGCTAACACTTACGCGCTTTGGCGCAAAGCCAACCCCGGATGCGTCGATACGAGCACCCTTCAGAGCTGTTCCCGGAGCCGGTAGAGGGCGTCAAGGGCCTCGCGCGGAGTCAATTGGTCCGGGTTGAGTGCGCGCAGTTCGGCCAGCAACGACTCGCCGGGTCCCGGGTCCGGAGGCGGCGGCGCCTGCGTGAACAGTCCGAGTTGCGGCTGGTCCCCGGCCGCGAGCGCGCGGGCCTCGAGTTCGGCCAGGTGTGCGCGGGCGCGCTTCAGGACCGCAGCAGGGACACCGGCGAGGGCGGCCACCTGCAGCCCGTAGCTCTGGTTGGCCGGCCCTTCCTGGACCTGGTGCAGAAAGACGACGGTATCCCGGTGCTCGATGGCATCGGTGTGCACGTTGGCCACCCCGCGCTGGCGTTCGGCCAATGTGGTGAGCTCGAAGTAATGGGTCGCGAACAGGGTCAGCGAGCGATTGTGCCGCGCCAGCCGTTCCGCGCAGGCCAGAGCGAGCGCCAGCCCGTCGAAGGTGCTGGTGCCGCGCCCGATCTCGTCCATCAGCACCAGGCTTTCCGGCCCGGCGTTGTGCAGGATGTTCGCGGCTTCGGTCATCTCGACCATGAAGGTCGAGCGGCCCGATGCCAGATCGTCGGAGGCCCCGATACGGGTGAAGATGCGGTCCACCGGGCCGATCCGGGCACTGCGCGCGGGAATGAAGCTGCCCATGCAGGCCAGGATCACGATCAGCGCCGTCTGGCGCATGTAGGTGGACTTGCCGCCCATGTTCGGACCGGTGATCACCAGCAGCCGCCTCGTCTCGGGGTCCAGGCGAACGTCGTTGGGCACGAAGGGTTCGCGCAGGGCGGCCTCCACCACCGGGTGCCGCCCCGCTTCGATCAGGATGCCCGGTTCCGCGGGCATCACCGGGCAGGCCCAGTCGAGGCGTTCGGCACTATCGGCCAGGGCACAGAAGACGTCGAGTTCGGCGACCGCATCGGAGAATTCACGCAAGGTTGCGATTGCTTCGCGCAGACTGCTCAGGAGTCGTTCGAAGAGCTCCCGCTCCAGATTCAGGGCGCGGTCACGGGCCGAGAGAATCTCGTCCTCGAACTGCTTCAGTTCTTCGGTGGTGTAGCGCTCGGTGTTCTTCAGGGTCTGGCGCCGGACGAAGCGTGCCGGCACGCGGTCGGACAGGCTGCGGGCGATCTCGATGTAGTAGCCGTGGACGCGGTTGTAGGCGACGCGCAGCTGCGCAAGCCCCGTGGCTTCGCGTTCGCGGATCTCCAGATCACGCAGGAACTGGTCCGCGTCGGCCTGCAGGCCGCGCAGGCGGTCGAGCTCCGGGTCGAAGCCCGGGCGGATCACGCCGCCATCGCTCAGCCGCAACGGGGGTTGTTCCTCCAGAGACCGTTCGAGCAGGC
>PUOZ01000061.1 GCA_003553165.1 Thioalkalivibrio sp. | reverse complement strand
GGAGATGCGTGGCAGGATGCTTGCGGAACATGCCTCGCGGGATCTAGACGTCTTCGACCTGAAGCGTGACCGAGGTGGTATCACTGACATCGAGTTCATGGTTCAATACTTGGTTTTGGCCAATGCCCATGATCATCCGGAGTTGTGCACCTGGCCCGACAAGGTGAGGACGCTGGAGGTCCTGGGGCGGGTGGGCGTGATCACCCCCGAACTCGGCACAGCCCTGGCCGACGCCTACCGGGACATGCGCAACCGGATCCACCGCCTGACCCTGGGTGGCGCGGGCACACGGCTGGCCAACCCGCCGGAGGATCTGCGGGAGCTGCGGGCACAGGTGATGACCACCTGGGACGATCTGTTCGGGGATGTCGCGATCGATGCGGCGGACCCGGGAAATGCTGACTGAGGAGAGACCGACGATGTCGATGGCGGATCGCGATGGAGTGATCTGGATGGACGGCAAGATGGTGCCCTGGCGTGACGCCCGGACCCACGTGCTGACGCACACGCTGCACTACGGCATGGGCGTGTTCGAGGGCGTGCGCGCCTACGCGGCCGAGGGCGGCACCGCGATCTTCCGGCTCGAGGATCACACCCGGCGGCTGTTCAACTCGGCGCGCATCCTGGGCATGAAGATCCCCTACAGCGCGGGGGAAATCAGCGCGGCGCAGGTCGCCGCGGTGCGCGAAAACGGTCTTGAGACCGCCTACATCAGGCCGATGTGCTTCTATGGGGCCGAAGGCATGGGCCTGCGTGCCGACAATCTCGAGGTTCACGTGATCGTTGCGGCCTGGACCTGGGGCAGCTACCTCGGCGAGGAGAACATGACCCGCGGAATCCGCGTACGCACCTCGTCCTATAACCGTCACCACGTCAACGTGACCATGTGCAAAGCGAAGGCCAACGGCAACTACATGAACTCGATGCTGGCCCTGCAGGAGGCGATCTCCTGCGGTTACGACGAGGCGATGCTGCTGGACACCGAGGGCTATGTGGCCGAGGGCAGCGGCGAGAACATCTTCCTGGTGCACGACGGTGCGCTCTATCCCCCGGATCTGACCTCGGCGCTGGATGGCATCACCCGCCGCACCATCCTGAGTCTGGCCGATGAGGAGGGCCTGAAGGTGATCGAGAAGCGCATCACCCGCGACGAGGTCTATATCGCGGATGAGGCCTTCTTCACCGGGACCGCCGCCGAGGTCACCCCGATCCGCGAAGTCGACAACCGCCCGATCGGCGAGGGTGTCCGCGGACCGATCACGCAGCGTCTGCAGTCGCTGTATTTCGACGTGGTCAAGGGCCGTCATCCGAAGCACAGGGGCTGGCTCACCTACGTGTGATGGCCCGTCCAGTCTTCGAGCGAAACCGGGAGAACAACATGCCGAATCCACGCACTGCCGAACAGCAGGATCGCTTCAAGCCGGCCAATGCCGAGACCGCGGTCACGGTGCGTCGCAGTCAATTGCCGCTGAACTGTCCGACCCCGCATACCGCCCTGTGGGCCTCGCACCCGCGGGTCTACCTTCCTATCGACGAGGCCCCCGACGGACGGATTCGCTGCCCCTACTGCGGTACCGTCTACACTCTGGAGGACTAACCCCGGCGCACCCATCCCCAGGGACAATCTTTGATATCGGCACCCGCACCGGACACCGCTCTCAGGAAGAGTTGGGACAACTGGGCTATGCTTCCGGCACGGGGTCGACGGATGCAGCGCGCCCGCCGGCGCATCGACATCGAAGGGTCAGCAGTGCGATGGGGTTTCCAGCGAAGATTATCGTGGTGGAGGACGATGCGCGCATGGCGCGTGCCATCGAGCGTCACCTGGGGCGCGACGGTCACGATGTCACCACGGTTGCCAATGGCGCGGCCCTGCGCAAGCTGTACCGGCAGGAGGGTGTGGATCTGGTGCTCCTGGATCTCAACCTTGGGTCCGAGGACGGCATGGATCTGGCGCGGGAGCTACTGAATACGACGTCAGCAGTGGTGATCATCGTGTCCGGCCGTCACGATGTGCGGGACCGTATCATGGGTCTGGATGCCGGCGCCGACGACTACGTAACGAAGCCATTCGCGCCCGACGAGTTGCGGGCACGCGTGCGTGCGGCACTCCGCCGTCACACCCTGTTCCTGTCCGACCAACCCCTGGCCCGGGTCGGTCCTTACTCGCTCGACAGCGCCAGTCTGACCCTGTCATGCGACGCGAGCGATCTTCGGGTGAGATTCACCGAGACGCAGGCGCGGATTCTCAGGCTGCTGATGCAACACCATGGCCAGGCGCTGAGCCGAGACAGCCTTGTCAGCCGCAGGGTTAATGGGACGGAGGACCGCAGCGTCGATGTCCACGTGGCGAATATACGGCGGAGGCTCCGAAATGCGGGCGTTGATGAACTGGTCATCGGGCCGGTGCGTGGCCTGGGTTACCGCCTTCGGCTGACATGCGATTGAGCGGGGTTTCCGGGCACGGGGTATGGCCTGGCTGTCTGCGACGCGGTGTTTCCTCTCGCCGAGCGCCTTCCCGGCGCATCGCCCAGGGCCGTGTTGTTCATGAGGGGGGTGAGCATGCGCTTGATGTGTCTCGATGACGACCCGCGGGTGGAGCCGGTCCTCGGTCGCTTCCTCCGGCGACTGCAGCACGATGCCAGCTTCCACCGATCGATCAAACCCTTCAAGGCTGCCTTGCTGGACGATCCTCCGGATGCGGTCCTGCTCGATCTCGGTCTCGGTCGGGAGAACGGCATCGATGTGATCCACTGGATGGCAGGCGCAGGCATCGACGTTCCGATCCTCCTCCTGTCCGGCCATGGTGACAATGTGCTGGACACCGCGCGCAGGATTGCCACTGCCAGCGGCATCCAGGTGCTCGGTGCTGTCTCGAAGGCCCGTTTGGTGGCGGAGTTGCCTGTCATCCTGGCGCGCGACCTGAAACCCCCAACTGTGGGAAACACGGACCTCGGCAACCGCTCGATGCTGCTGAGTCCCGGAGAGTTGGACGGGTTCATACAGGCAGGGCTGGTCGAGCCCTATTTTCAGCCCATCGTCTCCCCCGGGGATCTTGGCTTGAAGGGGGTCGAGGTACTCGCACGTCTGCGCCTTCCTGACGGCGGGGTGCTCGGCGCCCACGATTTCATCGCATTGGCGGAGTCGTCGGGCCTGCTTTATGCCGTCACCGAGGCATTGTTCGGCCGGCTGATCGCGATGCGTCGAACCCTGGCCACGCTTGGGCTGACCTTTCTGTCGGTCAACCTGTCACAGGAGACTCTGCGGGATCCGCGCATCCTGGGGTTGGTCAGCCGACTGGTGGCCGGGCTCGCGGGGTCCTGCGCCGTCAAGATCGAGATCACCGAGACGACCATGAGCGCCGATCCGCAGACCATGCGCACCGCTGCGGCACAGATCCAGTTGCTCGGGGTCTCTCTCGCCATCGATGACTTCGGCGTCGGCTATTCCTCGGTTCGGGCATTGGCTGAACTGCCGTTCGACACCCTCAAGATCGACCTGTCCTTCGTTGCCGAAATGCTCGATTCCGGGAAGGCGCTGCGCGTTTTTCACGCCATTGTCGCCTTTGGCCGCAGTCTCGGGTTGCAGTTGATTGCCGAGGGCGTGGAGACCGAAGAGCAGCGGCTGCTGATCGCGTCCCAGGTGGATCTGGTCCAGGGGCATCTGTTCGGGGAACCGATGACGGCGGACGACCTGTTGCGCAGGTTCCCTGGGCACGCGGGCCCCGTTCCAGGGCATTCCCCCGCATGCACATGAAACCTTGACAGAGTGCTAGCACGGTGA
This sequence comes from Thioalkalivibrio sp., assembly GCA_003553165.1. Lineage (GTDB taxonomy): Bacteria > Pseudomonadota > Gammaproteobacteria > Ectothiorhodospirales > Ectothiorhodospiraceae > Thioalkalivibrio. The sequence continues at coordinate 3,450 of PUOZ01000061.1, read as the reverse complement.
CGCCATTTCCCCGTCTGGGCACGGTGCTGCGCGGCCTGCTGTCCAGGATCATCGCCGTACGCGGGGTGCGGCCTGCCCGTGGCGAGGCGGGGAGGGGCGCCGGCAGGGAGCAGGACGAGGCGGATATCTACCAGACCCTGGAGCGCCTTGCCCACAGTGAAGCTGCGCTGAAGGAGGCGCAGGCGATTGCGCATCTGGGCAGCTGGGCGCTCGATTATCGCAGCGGCGAACTGTCCTGGAGCGACGAGGCCTATCGCCTGCTCGGGTTCCAGCCAGGGACTGTGGTGCCGTCGCTCGAGCTCTTCCTGTCGGCCGTGCATGCGGAGGATCGCGCCATGGTCGAGGCGGCCTTGGAGGCCGCCCCGAAAAGTGCCGATGGTGCGTATTCGGTAGAGCATCGGGTCCAGGGGCCCGACGGCATCCTGCGTGTGGTCCGGGAGAAGGGTCGCGTCCGGTTCAACGATGACGGCGAAGCCCTGAGCATATCCGGCACCGCATTGGACATCACGGAACAGAGGCACACCGAGTCCGACCTCCTGCAGCGCGAGCGGCTCGAGCGGGGACTGCTGGAACTCTCTGCGGTTTTTCTGCAGCGCTCCGAACTCGGCATGGATCACCTGATCGATCAGGCTCTGGAACGCATGGGGCAACTGACGAGTAACGACAGGGCCTATCTCTTCACGGCGGACACCGAGCGCAGGACTTTCAGCAATACTCACGAGTGGACGGCTCCCGGCATCACGCCGGTGATCGACAGGCTGCAGAACGTTCCCTGGGATGTCGCCCCAGAGTCGTTGAGACTGCTCGCGTCCGGATCACCCGTGGCGGTGCCACGGGTGTCGGAGCTTGACGATGACTGGAAAGAGAAGGCCTTCCTCGAGTCGCAGGGGATCTGTTCCATGCTGCTCCTGCCGGTGATGCAGGGCGAGAACCTCACTGGCTTCGTGGGGTTCGACGCCGTGCAGAGCGTGAGGGAATGGTCCTCCGCGGAGATCCGCTTTCTCCAGGTCTTCGCGAGCCTGATGGTCAGCGTGATCGAGCGCGAGCAGGCCTATGCCGACATGGTCGCCGCTCGAGAGCGCGAGACGATCGGCCATCTGGCCAGCGGGGTGGCGCATGATTTCAATAATCTCCTGGGCGTGATCGACGCGAATTTCCTCTATCTCCAGCAGACCCTCGTTCAGCCGGGAGCGGATTCCGAGATCGCCCAGATACTCGAGGAGACCCACAGTGCGCTGGGGCAGGCGAAGGTCGTCACCTCCGGCATGTTGTCGCTGAGCCGTGCCGGGAACTTTGCCACCGAACGGGTCTTGCTGGTCACTGCGATCAAGGATCTCGCGCGCATTCTGCGGCAGGTGCTGCCGCCCGAGATTCGTCTCGTTCTGGCACTCGAACCCGACCTGTCCGCGCTGAGCAACACCGCATTCCTCCAGGCGGCGTTGCTCAACCTGGTACTGAATGCGCGCGATGCGATGCCTGGCGGCGGCCAGTTGACCATTGAGACCGTCGGTGGGTCCCACGCCGGTGGAGGAACCCTGACCGTGGGCAATCGGGAACCGGGAAGATATGCGCTGGTGCGCGTCGCCGATACGGGGTGCGGCATGGGGCCGGAGACCCTCGGCCGTCTGTTCGAGCCCCTGTTCTCCACGAAGGCGCAGCAGCGCGGGCACGGCCTGGGTCTGTTCATGGTGCACGAGTTCGTGCTGCGCTCGGGCGCACTGCTGGAAGTGGATTCGCGGGTCGACCAGGGCTCGGAGTTTCGGCTCTTTCTGCCACCTTGGCCAAGTGGCCGAGCGGAGTTTGAGGAACGTGCCGGAAGCGACCTGTTCGTTGCCCCGGCCTGTCTCCGGGTGCTCGTCGTCGACGACGATCTCCGTAGCCGGGATTCGGTGCGGCGATTGCTGGAGATGGACGGCATGCGCGTGGAAACGGCCGAGGACGGTGTGGCCTGTCTGGAAGTGCTCAGGCACGATCCCGGTTTCGACCTGGTTCTGTCCGACGTCTCGATGCCTCATCTCGATGGGGTGGGTCTTTGTGCCGCCCTGTTCGAGGCATACCCGGCCCTGCCGGTGATCCTGATGACCGGCCAGGCACCATCGGTCTTCCCTCAGGGAGAGATCCCGGGGGCGCCGACGATCCTGCGCAAGCCCCTGGATCTGCAGATCCTGCGCCGGGCGATCACCGGTCTGGATCTTCCGCGGCAATGACGGACGGCCGACGACTGGCCGGTTGGGCCACTGGCGTCGCTCCCCGCCCGGGCTGTGCACCGTGCGCCCGAGGTCTGGCTCAGAACTGCATCTCGACGCCGAGCCCCGCCGCCCAGGTGCGATCGCGTTCCGGGTCGTCGTCCTCCCTGGGCCAGAAATGCCCCAGGATCAGCTCGCCAACCACCCAGTCCCGGTAGACCGGCTGGCTCCAGATGGCCCGCACGCCGTACTCGCGCGTGGGCACAGGGGCGTCGGTCTCTCCACCTGCGAGTACCTCCAGGGACAGTTTGCGTTCCCGGCCAAAGGCCTGAAACAGGCCCAGGCTCGTGGACCAGCCCGCACCGTCCGTCTCGGTGCTGAGCGTCACCGAGTTGCGCCACCGAAAAGCGGTCCGCGGCGTCAGGGCGTAGGCGTAATCCAGTGCCGAGGTGGTGCCGAGCCCCTGATCGACCGCGAGGAAGAGGGTCTGCCGGAATTCGAGGTTGGCGTCATCGGTGAGCCACCAGATCTTCCGGTAGCGGGCCTGCGCAAACAACTTGTAGCCACTGCGTACCCCCAGGCGGAGGTCCAGGTTGTCGCGCAACAAATAGCCGATTCCGGCAAAGAAGGTCTGGTCGTCACTGCCGCTTTCCGGGAGCAGCAACTGGCTGCGCGCAAACGCACTCGATTCATCTCTGACCAGTTCCTCCTCGTTGTCCCGTCCGATGAAGAGATAGGCCGTTTCACTCACGTTGGGCATCTGCACGCGCAGCTGGTACCGCACATCGTTGCTGAAGCCGTCGTCTTCGCGGTAGAGACCGCGTACGCGCAGCGATCCGGAGACACGGCCGCCTTCGTCGAAAGGCCTTTCACCGAACCAGCCGTCCACGTTTTCGACCAGCCAGTAGGCGCTGCCATGAAGACCCGCACGGGCTGCGGTCAACATCCTGATCTCATCGGGTTCTTCGATCGCCTCCTCGTCGCCGGGCGCGCCGCGCGTGTCGGTCTCGACGCCTGTGGCGATATCGGTCTCGGTGCCGGAGGAGGCCAGCAGCTGGTCCGTCGACAGGACCGTCAACATCAACAGCATCAACAGCTTCAAAGCGAGCCGCATGCGATCCCCCGGACGTCGCATGGATCGCCAAGGGTGGTCCGCTGAAACCAGCGGGTGGACTTTGGCAACGCAGTGCCCGACCCGAGCCGGAAACGAACCGCGGTGTTCCAGGCACGCGGGGCTGTTCACCTGTCGGTGATCTCGTACCGG
>PUOZ01000209.1 GCA_003553165.1 Thioalkalivibrio sp. | reverse complement strand
CCGCCAGAGACTGCCCTCCCACAAGAGGCCCATGCCAAAGCAGCCGCCCTGTGGGAGGCGAGCCCTCTCGGCGACCGAACGCCGGCGGTTCGATCAGCCCAGGAGGTTGGCCGGATGCAGCGAGAGATGCGGTTTCATCTTCATGTCTTCTTTCAGGACGTGATCCAGCAACCAGTCACGCAGAAGCTGGGTAAGTTCTTCCGGATCGCTGCTCAGGGTCCCATCGTCGCGCTCCGTCAGGATCCGCTCTGTCAGCACCACGAGACGCTCCATCAGTCTCTGGTGCGCCAGCTTGTGTTCGACATAGTGCGAATACTTGATCGCATACTGGATGCGTTCCTCCCGGTCGAAATGCTCCCGCGCATATTGCGACAGCTGCTCCAATGCGATACGCAGGTGGTCCCCAGACTCGGGGTGACGGAGAGAGAGTTCCACGGTGTTGATCAGACACAGCAGATACCGGTGATCCTGATCGATGATCAGGTTGTTGACGCTCATCTGCTCACGCCATTGAAGGGGCATATCGGCTCCGTCGAGAGGTGTCCGGATGTCCGGTCTTAGCGCCCCACCGGCGTGACCCTGGTCGCGCATCAGTGGAGCCCGCCGAGAATCGGGAATCCGGTGGCGCCTCAGTCGGTTGACGCCCAACCGCTTCCCAGACTCCATGGTACCCAACCAGGGTCACCTGAAGCGAGGCGCGAGCGTCATCCCCGCAGGCACGCCCCGTGCGCCAGCGGCTACGCTCCCTGCGCCGCCACGTACTCTGCCGCTGTCGTTCAGCGCATCCGAAGCCTCGGGGAATGCCGATGCGGAGTTCAAAACGTGCTTCGACCTCATCCTCACGGAGACCCTGCCCGGTGCGCCGGCCGGATCCGCATGGACCCTCAGCGATCGAGATGAAGAGCCGGCTCGTCCAACGCGGCGGCCTGTTCGCGCAGGGTCAGGATGTGGTCCTCCCAATATCGCGTGGTGTAGAAAACCGGAAAGGCCTGCACGAAGGCGGGGTCGTCAGCGCGGCGTGCAAGCCAGGCCGCGTGGCGCAGGATGCGCAGCGTGCGCAGCGGCGTGATCAGGGCCAGCTCGCGCCGATCGAACCGCACGAACGTTTCATACCCCTCCAGCAGCGCCAGCATCTGGGAGGACATCTCGGCGGCGTCGCCGGACAGAAACATCCAGAGATCCTGCACGGCAGGCCCGGTACAGGCGTCATCGAGGTCCACGAAGTGAGGGCCGGTCTCGGTCCAAAGAATATTGCCGGGGTGCGTATCGCCATGGAGACGGATCTGGGGCACGGCGCCTGCCTCGGCAATACGGCGCACGATGCGATCGAGAACGTCCCCACTGAGGTCGTCGTAGACCGATTCCAGCTCGAATGGAAGGCGCTCACTGGCGAGTACGTCTTCGCGCGCGATTTCGCCCAGCTCATCGGCGTCCAGGCGCTCACGAGCCTCGAAGCGACCGGCGCGGCCGACGGCATGGATGCGCGCGATGAAGCGTCCGATGCGCACGAGGTTCTCCCGCTGCTCGAGGTCGGGGGTACGGCCACCCTGTCGCGGGTAGAGCGCGAACAAAAAGCCCTGGTGCGGGTGTAGTGTTTCCCCCGCGGCATCGGCCAGCGGAGCGACGACCGGCACCTCCTGCGCCGCGAGTTCCAGCGCGAAGGCGTGTTCCTCGCGGATGGCCGCCTCGGACCAGCGCCCCGGTCGATAGAACTTCGCGACCACCGGCGCCGCGTCCTCGATGCCGACCTGGTAGACGCGGTTCTCGTAGCTGTTGAGCGCCAGCAGCCGACCGTCGGCACGCAGCCCGGTAGACTCCACGGCGTCCAGGATGACTTCCGGCTTCAGGCTGGCATAGGGATGGACGCTCATACAGACAGTTTACGTTGCGCGCTGCCCTGCTGCGCGAAATACTCCGCCCGCTCCGCTGTGCCCCACCCACAGGCAACACGGTATCGGCCTGGGTCGGGCGGAGCCGCGCCTCCGGATTCACCCCAGCCAGTGATACGCATACACTACCCCCCAACGCGGCAGGAGTCGCGCAGCCTTGCGTCGTCGTCTCTTCGCGCGTCCGAACGCGGAGACGGCAGCGCAAAGACACCACGCCTGCTGCCCAAGAACCATTCAACGGGGAAGACATCATGAAGATTTCAGTCGTAGGAGCCGGTGGCAACGTCGGTGCCGCCGCGGCACTGACCATTGCCCAACGCGATTTCGCCCAGGAGGTCGTGGCCATCGATCTCGAAATAAAGCGGGATGACCGAACCTTCAACCCCGCCAAAGGCCGCGCCCTGGACCAGTGGCAAACGGCACCGATCCATCTCTTCGACACCCGGGTCCACGGCACGACCGACTACGCCGCCACCAGGGATTCCGACATCTGCATCATTACCGCCGGCGTGCCGCGCCGGCCGGGGATGAGCCGCGACGACCTGCTCAGCACCAACGCCGAGATCGTCAGGCCGGTGGCAGAAAAACTGGCCCATTACTCACCCAAGACCATCCTGATCGTGGTGTCGAACCCCCTCGATGCCATGACCTACGTCGCCTACAGGGCCAGCGGCCTGCCGGCGGAGAGAGTCATGGGAATGGCCGGTCTCCTGGACACGGCCCGCTTCCGCGCCTTCCTGGCCGAAGAACTCGAGGTCTCGCCGAAGGACATCCAGGCACAGATCCTGGGTGGCCACGGCGACACGATGGTGCCCCTGCCCCGTTACACGACCGTGGCCGGCATCCCTGTCACGCAGCTGATCAGCAGGGAAAAACTGGACGCCATCATCGAACGGACCAAGTTCGGCGGCGGGGAATTCGTCGGCATCATGGGCACCTCCGCCTGGTATGCCCCCGGCGCGGCGGCGGCGCAGATGGCGGAAGCGATCGCCCTGGACCAGAACCGGATCTTCCCCTGCGCCGCGTGGCTAACGGGGCAGTACGGCCTGAAGGACCTGTTCGTGGGTGTGCCGGTCAAGCTGGGCAAGGGCGGAATCAAGCAGATACTGGAACTGGAGCTCGACGCGGACGAAAAGGCGCTGCTCGAGACCTCGGCCCAGGACGTGCGCCGCTCATTCGAGGACCTCGGACGCTTGATGCAGTTCTGAGCGGCCGCCATACAATGGGCTTTTCAAGCCGTCTCCAGGCACCCGAAAACGCCTCGATTTCCCGTCCGGGGGAGGGTCGGCAGACCCTGCCCCGAAGGAAAACACAGAAAAAACTGGTAGTTTGGGTGAATTCCGGTTGATAATGGGGGCGAGGTAACAGTATCGGGCGCTATATCGCATTAGGCGACAGTTCAGGCATGGTCTTGCAGATTCCAATCCTTCGTCTGTTCCAGGCATTACGGAATGAGGGCATACAGCCCTTGTCGACCTGGTAGCCCTTCAGTATTTCCTCGCAATCGATCGACAACAATTACACAGCACAGGTAAAAGAAATGGCTACAGGTACAGTGAAGTGGTTCAGTGACGAAAAGGGTTTTGGTTTCATCTCCCCGTCCGATGGGTCGAAAGACGTCTTTGTTCACCATAGCGCCATCCAGGGCAGCGGCTTCAAGTCGCTGGCGGAAGGCCAGACCGTGTCCTTCGACGTCGAGCAGGGTCCCAAGGGTCCCAGCGCTGCCAACGTCAAGCCCGAGTAAACCGGGCGGTTCGGGCGCATAACGCCTGGAGTGAAAAGTCCCGCCCTGTGCGGGACTTTTTTATGCAGCCCTTGCGTGTGGTTCCATGCCCATTGCCGGGTTCATGAGCCCGAATTCCCATCCTGATCGTCACGCCGAAAGTCACCACCGATCAACGAGGTATACGATGCCCAACGAACGCTGCAGGCAGATGGAACAACTGTCACGCGAGCACGATGAGGGAATGGCCTTTGCGGACCGGATCTCCGAGCTGGCCAGCGACGGCGGCGAGGACAGTCTTGCGGAGGGTGTCAGGCTGGTCCGGGAGTACTACCAGGAAGAACTGGAACAGCATCTGCAGCACGAAGAGCAGACGATCTTCGCGCCGATTGTGCAGTTTCATCGGGAGCATTTTTCCCTCTGCGTCCGCCTGGGCACCGAGCACGGACTCTTGCGGACCATGGCCACCAGCATGCGCATCGAGACCGCGCAAAGGGACCTGCCGGCCTTTGCCGACATCCTGAGGAAGCACACCGAGGCCGAGGAGGAGGAGCTGCTGCCTCTGGTCGAATCGCTGTTCACGCCCGAGCAACTCGATGCCGTGATGCATTTCACGCCCCTGCCCGGAACTCCGCCTGGCCGCGGCCCGGGAAGCTGAGCGACTCCGGCACCTCGGCACGAGAGCCACCTTCTCCGACATGGACGATCACGACATCGACGACGCCCCGGCGCCCCCCAGCAAGTCCCAGCGCAAGCGCGAGAGCAGCGCGCTGCAGGATCTCGGCCGGGCGCTGGTGAGACTTCCCGAGGAGCGTGTAAAACGGCTGGACCTGCCCGAGACGCTGCGCGCTGCCGTCCTGGAGGCCCAGCGCATCCAGAGCCACGGCGCATTGCGTCGGCAGATGCAATACATCGGCAAGCTGATGCGCGATGTCGACGCCGATCCGATTGCCGGGCAGCTGGCCGAGATCCGCGGCACGTCCGATCGCGCCAAGGCGGCGTTTCACGCGCTGGAGCACTGGCGGGACCGACTGCTGGCCGATGACCAGGCACTCACCGAGTGGCTGGCCCACCACCCGGAATGCGACATCCAGCAACTGCGCCAATTGATTCGCAACGCCCGCAAGGAGGCCGCCCAGGGCAACCCCCCGCGCTCGAGCCGCGCATTGTTCCGCATGCTGGCGCAGACCAGCGGCACGGTCCCGGGCGACGATACCGGGTCGGGTTAACGCCGTCAGGGCGCCGCCTCTGGGGGAGGTTAGCCTCTGGGCGAAGGTTTTCTGCCGTCAGGTCGCCGAGAGGGCTCGCCTCCCACAGGGGGGCGGCTTGGGCATGGCCCTGTGGGAGGCCAGCCTCTGGGCGAAGGGTTTCTGCCGCCAGGTCGCCGAGAGGGCTCGCCTCCCACAGGGGACAGTCCTGTAGGTCGGGGTAGCGCAGCGTAACCCGACGTGCCGGGAACAACTTATTCGGCGTCGCGAATGAGCCAACTCCCCACAGCGGCGCCAAACCGCGTCACTCCACAGGCGCTTGCGCATTCATCGCTCGCGATGCCGCGCTCCGAGGCCATGAGCGTTAGCCGGCGCCCTCGGCAGGATCTTCTGTTCCACAGGCCGCGGAATCCCGCAATGAACCCGTGCAGAAGCCGCTGTGTGGCAACTTCTCTCCCGGGAAACGGCATTCACCCCGATCCGGAAGCATCACCTGTGAAACAATAGGCAAATGGGCATCAATGCCCTTCACACTCCGGAGATCCAGGAACCCCACGACCGATGGACAAGACCTCGTTCGACCAGGCAGCACTCGACTATCACCGTCTCCCCACGCCCGGAAAGATCTCGGTCGTCGCCACCAAGGGGCTGACCAACCAGCGGGATCTCGCCCTCGCCTACTCGCCCGGCGTCGCCGCCGCCTCGCGCCTCATCGCCGCGGATCCCACCGAGGTGGGGCGCCTGACCGCACGCGCCAACCTCGTGGGCGTGATCACCAACGGCACCGCGGTGCTCGGTCTCGGTGCCATCGGCCCGCTGGCCGCCAAGCCGGTGATGGAAGGCAAGGGCGTCCTGTTCAAGAAGTTCGCGAATATCGATGTGTTCGACATCGAACTCGACGAGCGCGATCCGGACAAGCTGGTGGACATGATCGCCGCCATGGAACCCACGTTCGGCGGCATCAACCTGGAGGACATCAAGGCACCGGAGTGCTTCTACATCGAGCGCAAGCTGCGCGAACGCATGAACATCCCGGTGTTCCACGACGACCAGCACGGCACGGCCATCGTGGTGGCGGCAACGGTGCTCAACGCCATGCGGCTGACCGGCAAGGACCTCGGCAGCATCAAGCTGGTCACCTCCGGGGCCGGCGCCGCCGCCATCGCCTGCCTGGACCTGCTGGTCACGATGGGACTTGCCGTCGACAACATCTGGGTATCCGACATCTACGGCGTGCTCTACCGGGGCCGTCCCGAGGAAATGGACAGCTTTCGGGAGCGCTATGCGCAGGATACCGAGGCGCGCACGCTGGATGAGGTCATCGACGGTGCAGACGTCTTCCTCGGGCTGTCGGCGGGCGGCGTCCTGAAACCCGACATGGCGGCGCGCATGGCGCCGCGGCCGCTGATCATGGCGCTGGCCAACCCGGACCCCGAGATCCTGCCCGAGGCGGTCCTGGAAGTGCGCAACGATGCCATGATCGCCACCGGCCGCTCCGACTACCCCAACCAGGTCAACAACGTGCTCTGCTTCCCGTTCATCTTCCGGGGCGCACTGGACGTAGGCGCCCGTGCCTTCACCCAGGAAATGCAGGTCGCTGCGGTCAAGGCCATTGCCGAACTGGCGCGGGCAGAGCCCTCCGACGTGGTGGCCAAGGCCTATGGCGACGAAGTGCTGCGCTTCGGCCCGGCCTACCTGATCCCGAAACCCTTCGACCCCCGCCTGATCGTAAAGATCGCCCCCATGGTGGCCAAGGCGGCCATGGACTCCGGCGTCGCGACCGCGCCGATCGAGGACCTGGAGACCTACCGCGAGCACCTGAACAACTTTGTCTACCAGTCCGGCTTCGTGATGAAGCCCGTGTTCGCCGCGGCCAAGACGTCGCCGCGCCGCGTGATCTACGCCGAAGGCGAGGACGAGCGGGTGCTGCATGCCGTGCAGACGGTGCTGGAGGAAGGCCTGGCACAGCCGATCGTGGTCGGACGCCCGGACGTGATCCAGTCGCGTATCGAGCGCATCGGCCTGAGCCTCAGGCCCGGTATCGACTTCGAACTGGTGAACCCGGCCTCCGACGAACGCTTCCGCGCCTTGTGGAACGAGTACCACAGGATCATGGGCCGCAAAGGCATCACGCCGGACGTGGCCAAGTACCGCATGCGCAGCAACAACACCCTCATCAGCGCCATGCTGCTACGCAACGGTGACGCCGATGCGATGGTTTGCGGCATGGTGGGCCAGCACGCCTACCACCTCAAGTTCATCGAGGACGTGATCGGTCTGGCCCCCGGGGTGCGCACCTTCGCCACCATGAACCTGTTGATGCTGTCGCATCGCACCCTGTTCCTCTGCGACACCTACGTGAACGAAAACCCGGACGCGGAGACCATCGCCGAGATCACCCTGATGGCGGCGGAGGCGGTACGCAATTTCGGCCTCACCCCGAAAGTCGCGCCGCT
>PUOZ01000280.1 GCA_003553165.1 Thioalkalivibrio sp. | reverse complement strand
CCGGCACACGGGGCTGAAGTTCGCCCTCGCCTACGGCGGCACCGGCTACGAGCAGCAGCGCGAGGAACTCGGCGCCGGCGCCGATGTGCTGATCGGCACGCCGGGCCGGATCATCGACTACCACAAGCAGCACGTGTTCGGCCTGAAGCGGGTCGAGGTGGTGGTCCTCGACGAGGCGGACCGCATGTTCGATCTCGGGTTCATCAAGGACATCCGCTACCTGTTGCGTCGCTGCGCCCCACCCTCGGAACGCCAATCCATGCTGTTCTCGGCCACGCTGTCGTGGCGCGTGATGGAACTGGCGTACGAACACATGAACACCCCGGAGAAAGTGCAGGTCGAGGCCGAGACGGTCACGGCCGACAACATCAACCAGGTGATCTACTATCCCGCCAACGACCAGAAGATCCCGTTGCTGATCGGTCTGGCCAGGAAGCTGAAGCCCGAGCGCGCCATCGTCTTCGTGAACACCAAGCACTGGGCGGAGCGCGTCTGCGACTGGCTCAACGCGAACGATCTTCATGCCGCCCTGCTCTCGGGTGACGTTCCGCAGACCAAGCGCACGCGCCTGCTGGCCCAGTTCGCGGAGGGGCAGTACGCCTATCTCGTCGCCACCGACGTGGCCGCTCGCGGCCTGCACATCCCCGATGTGACCCACATCTTCAACTTCGACCTGCCGCAATCGGGCGAGGACTACGTGCACCGCATCGGCCGCACGGGCCGCGCCGGAGCCGCCGGAGACGCCATCAGCTTCGGCTGCGAAGACTCCGCGTTCTATCTCCCGGACATCGAGACTTACCTGGGCAGCCGCATTCCGACCGAAATGCTGTACCCCGAGGACCTGCCGCAGCAACTCAACCGCCCGGCGCCACGGCCACGGCGCAAGCCCGAAGAGCGCGGTCGTGGGGGCCCTCGCGGGGGCGGGGGCCGGGGGCGCGGTGCGGGCGGGCCGGGCAATCGCCGTGGCCCTCCGCGCAGGTCACCCCCCGCCTCCTCCTGACGCAGTCGTTCCCTGGGGCTGCCTCGGCGCCCCCAGTCCCGACGTCGTCAGCGGGCCTCGCCCCACACTGCGTACACCGGGTCGGACGTAGCCAGGCGGTCGGCATACTGGTCACCGGTCGGACGCGGCAACCCGCGCAGGGAGCAGGTTCCAAGCCCGGTGAAGCCCCCGGCCCGGAAGAAGAGCTCCAGTACCAGCCCCACGCGCTCGAATTCGTGCAGCTCCGCCCACACCGCGATCGCCTTCGGCGGGAACCACCGGTTCGAGAACGTCACCACGAAACGGCCGCCGGGGCGGAGCACCCGAAGGATCTCGCGGAAGACCTCGACCGGGCTGGTGAGGTACTCGACCGATACCGTACAGGTCACCGCATCGAAACTCGCCTCGGGCCAGGGAAGCCGGGGATCCGTGTTCAGGTCGTGCACCACCCGCTCGGTGAGCGCGGGATTGGCGGCCAGTTCGTCCGGGTTCATGCCCAGGCCGGCAACCCGCTGCGGTGCAAGCTCGGGATCGAGGTGGGAGGTCCAACTGCTCATCAGGTCGAGAATCGATGCGCCCTTGGGTAACAAACGGCGGTAAAGGTGGCGAATTCGCTCCAGCGCCGTATCGTCCAGGTGCTGCACCATTCTGGGGAACGCGTAAAAGGCGGAATCCGCGCTTTCATCGGCTCTCGCCAAGGCCTCGCGGGCAAGGAAGTCGGTCGGCCGGTCACGCCAGCGCGCCTGCATGCCTGGCCCGTTCATCACGGCGGCCCTACCCAGATCTCCCGGCGGACTCCCCGGCAGGTCGCGATTGACCAGCCGCAATTCCAGCTCCAGGTCGATCCCCGCCAAGGGGTGATTGAAGTCGACGGTCATCACACCGTCCGGGCGGATGGCGGCGATCCGGAATGCGGCAGAGCCCTCCGGAACCCCCGGCGCCCCGGCAAGAAAATGCCCTGGATAGAAACGCCCGGCCCTGGGTTGCACGATGACCCCGGCCCGGGTACGCCGGAAGAACCCTCCGGGAATACCGAGGAGCAGGTCTTCATTCCAAACGGGCAGTAATTCGCCGGGCCCAATGGCCTTCGTCAACGGGGGCCCGCCTGCCGAAGTGCCAAACAACTGCCGCAGCCCGGGAGATTGGCTCTGCGGATCCGGTCGCGGCACGACACGGCAGTCACAGTGATCCACGCCGCCACTGCGCCAGCGAAGACTGATTCCGAGCGCCTCCGGGGCGGAGGATCCGGACCCTTGCGCGGGCTTACCAGCCAGATCGTCGAGCGGGCTGTACTCATGCATGATGCTGGTCTCCGCGCTGGAACGATCTCCGGAAAGTCCGCACACGATCGCCAGCCCACCCGGAACGGCCGGAAGACCGTGCCGGAGGTCCTGCGTTCCGCCCTACGCTCCAGCCGCCGAACGACCCGGGGCCTTCATGATTGGGGGCACCCCTCGCTCGCCTTTGGGGACAAAACCGGCCGCGCGACATGTCGGTCTCGCGCGGCCGTCAAGCTCAGGGCCGTTTCGGCGTCTGGTACTCGGCTTCTTTCTGGAACGATTCCCAGATGGTGTCGTATCCGATGTAGCCCTTTTCGGTCGGCTCTTTCTGCCGGGTCGTCAGATAGCGGGTCTTGCCATCCGGAACTTCCGGGCGTTTTTTTGCGGCTGGTCCACTCATGATTCACCTCGTTGCAATCGAAAAAGGGGGTATGGAAACGCCGACGTCAGCCCCCCAACTCACTGACAGACCGGGCTGCGCACGAACCGCGCCGGTACGAAGGCCCTCGAGCAGAGGGACCATGCGCTGCAGCTCCGGCATAATCTCTACCGCCTCCGCAAGGCTCCGCGCCACCCCTTCGCGGCGACTCCGGCACACCCTGCAGGGACGGTTCGCCCGCACTTCAGATGGGCTTCATACGTCCGCCACTGATGTCAGGGCCCGTCTCGACCTTGCCTCCGTGCTGGATCTCCTCGTCGGTCGCATCGCGAACCAGGCGAATCTCCAGCTTGAAAATGACGTCCCTGCCACACAGCGGGTTATTGCCGTCGATCGTCACGCTGTTGTCATCGACCCTGGTCACCAGAAAGCTCTTGGTTTGCCCCTGGTCGTTCTCCATCAGGATGGAGGTGCCAACCTCGCGGTACTCTTCGGGAACGTTCTCGATGTGATCGGTAATCACCAGGGACTCATCCCGCGGCCCGTAGATGGCGTTGCAGTCGATCGGCACCTCGATGACATCACCCGTCGATCTGCCCTCCAACTCAGCCATCACCGTGGGCGACAATATTTCGTTGACGCCATGGACGTAACCCAACGGGAACTCAACTGCGGTCAGTATCTGGCGTGACTTTCTGTCAATGACCTGATAGGTCAATTCAACGTACTTGTTGTTCTCGATAACATCTTTTGTCATCACAGGTTCCGTAACATCAGAAAATGGAGGCACCGAAAATCCGCACTTCCCCTTCCTCGTACCCGAGAACCATGCGCCCGAGCCATTCGCCCGCCTTCTTGGTGCTTCTGACCCGGTACAGCACCGTGACGTGTTCGCCCCGGCGAATGATGCCGAGAAAATCCCAATCGTCGCTCAGGTTCCGGGTCAGCTCGCTCTTGACGAACTGGTTACCGACCTCGACCTCATTGAGACCAAACACCAGATTGTAGGAGAATTTTCTGGTGAACTTGCCGTAGTCACCCTCGTTGGAGTGCTTGATCAGGTCGCTCCACATGGGGTGGGCGAATGCCGTGATCTCCTCATCGGAGTGCTCGATGATGTTCATCGGCGAACCCGGGGTTGCCGAAGCGTCATCTGCGCTAGTCATGTTGAAAGTCCTGGACGTTGCGACTGAAAAAGAAGACCAACGCGCGTGCGCGTTGGTCCTCCCTGATTCCTGAAGATGCGGCGGGGGATGCAGCGTCCCCGCCGCAGGTGCCGATCACTCGTCGGTGCCGACCAAGTGATAGCACGGCGCCTTCTCCATGGTGTACTCGCCCGTCTTCGGATCACGACGGGATACGGTGAGAACGTGCCAGTTCTCGTCGTCGAGCTTCATCACATCGCCACGGTAGTAATAACCCGGCCAACGGGTTTCCTTGCGGAAGAGGGTGTGCTGAAAAACACTTTCGGAGGTCAGCACGCGGTGCCGGAGTTCCCAGGCGCGCAGCAGCTCATGGAAATCCTCGGCTGCAAGCTTCTCCAGATCCTCTTCAAGAACCTTCATCTTCTTGAGACCGATGTTGAGCAGCTTCTCGTTGGTCATGTAGCTGACGGTCACGCCGCCACAGTACTCGTCCATCAGTTTCTGCAAGCGGTCCAGACCCTGCCTCGGGTTGATGAAGTTCGGGTTGACCGAACCTGCAACCACTTCGTTGCGGTAGATCTTGTAGTGCTCCATCGGCTTGTAGATCTTGGCTTTCAGGTCCTCGATCTGCTTGTCCGAAACACGGATTCCCTTGGCCTTGCCGTCATCGATGTACTTGCAGGCCGCTTTGGCTGCCAAGCGACCTTCGGTGAACGAACCGGACGAGAAGGCGTGCGGCGTCCCGCCAACGGCATCGCCGGCGCCAAAGAGGCCTTCCACGCTGGTCATGCGGTTGTAGCCCCAGAAATACTCGGGAGGCGAGATGTCCTCCGGACCGGAGCACCAGGCGCCGCAACCGGTGGCATGCGAACCCATCACGTAAGGCTCGGACGTGGTCAACTCAGGGTTTTCGTTCTTGGGGTCGACATCGGTGGCGGCCCAGAGAACGGCCTGGCCGACGGTCATGCCGAGGAAGTTCTCCCAGCCCACCTCTTCGAGATGCGGGTCCTGGAAGGCTTCCATGGTGATCATGTGGATCGGGCCACGGCCGGCATTCACCTCGTTGATGAACGCATGGTTGCGCAGGCAGGTCGGAATGGGCCGATGGGTCGCGTGAGAAACTTCCGGATCCAGATACTCCTTGCCGACCATTTCCTGCAACTGCGGCCACCACTTGGACTCGTACTCTTCGCCATTACAGTTCTGCGTACGGGTCTTGAGGTGCAGGAAGTACGCACCGACCGGGCCATAGCCGTCCTTGAAGCGGGCCAGCACGATGCGGTTCTCCATCTGGGTCATCTTGGCGCCAGCGTCGATCAGCAGCCCGTAGGCGGAGCCGGAAGACCACGGTGCGTACCAGACCCGGCCAGCACCCTCGCCGACGGAACGCGGCTTGAAGATCATGGACGCACCGCCGGCAGCGACGATAACCGCCTTCGACTTGAAGACGTGGTAGTTGCCGGTCCGGACGTTGAAGCCCACGGCACCGGCAACCCGGTTCTCCTTGGACTCGTCCATCAGCAGGTGCGTCACGCAGATGCGGTTGAAAACCTTGTCTGCGGATTTCTTCGCGGCCTCGGCGACGATCGGCTTGTAGGACTCGCCGTGGATCATGATCTGCCAGCGGCCTTCGCGCTGATAGCCACCGGTCTTGGGATCGCGCATCAGCGGCAGACCCCACTCCTCGAACTGGTGCACGGCGGAGTCGACGTGACGCGCCATGTCGAACAGCAGGTCCTCGCGCACCATGCCCATCAGGTCGATACGTGCGTAGCGGACGTGGTCTTCAGGGTTGTTTTCACCCCAGCGGGTGCCCATGTAGCAGTTGATTGCGTACAGACCCTGGGCCACAGCGCCGGAACGGTCGATATTGGCCTTTTCGGCAATGACGATTTTCTTGTCCTGCCCCCAATATCTGGCTTCAAAGGCTGCGCCCGTGCCACCCAGACCTGCGCCGCAGACCAGGATATCGATGTTGTCTTCAACGACAGTCTCGTATGCCATCAGTAATACACCCCTTCTTTCAGCTTCAGACCAGCAGCCTCCAGCGAATACAGATCGCCGTCATCCAGGCGGATGTACTTGGGCTCGTTGAAAAGCAGTTCGCTGTCCCGCATTTCCTTGCTCGGCGCGGGCACCTCGGCAAGTTTCGGAATGTGCTTGCCCCAGGGCTTGGTCGTGATCGGGGAAAGGAAATTCTTTTCCCGACCATCCCGGAACTTGACCCTCCATGCGATGGTGCCCTTCTCCTCGTCGCGCTTTACGCGCACGCTGCTACCCAGCGGAGCGAAGTCGGCATAGCCCCGGACGTCGATGGCGTCGTGCGGGCAGGCCTTCACGCAGGAAAAGCACTCCCAGCACATGTTGGGCTCAATGTTGTAGGCACGACGATAGGTCTTGTCGATATGCATGATATCTGAAGGGCAGATATCGACGCAGTATCCACAGCCATCGCAACGGGTCATGTATACGAAAGTTGGCATGGGTAATCCTCGATCAATTCTGTTGATCAGTTGACTGGCTTAGTAGTGGTTGGGCGCTTCGCGTTTGATGCCCAGGCCCATGTCCATGGGCGCATCCCGGAGCAGTTCCATCGAATGCCGTTGCTGCTGTTCGGGCTCAGCGCGGCTAATGGTGGGCAGATTCTCCGCCGAGCCGTCAGCCTTGGTGATGCGCTTCTGATAAGCCGCGGCGGGCTTGAAGAACATATGGGCGAACTTGGACCAGTAGACGGTGCCGAAGAGAGCGGTGGTGGCAGCGACGAAGAGGACAAAGAACAGCCAGCCGATGGCTCCGGCGCCCTGGGTGAACGACCACAGGAGGGCAAAGGTCGCGGTCGCCAGAAGCGAAAGAATGAACAGGTCGGCACGCTCGACGCGGTACCAGGGATGACCCTCCGAGGAGACGTCGACGCGGATGCCGAACCAGAACCAGTATCCGCCCCCGGCGAGCATGAGTGCACCCAGGTGCCAGAGCAGAGGGATGATCGCGGGCGCCGGGTCAGCCGGGTAGCCGAAGATCAGGACCACGGTCGTGACAACCAGGAGGATGAAGCCATACATCGTCAGGAGGTGGGACATCCGACGCTGCTGGTTATCGAATTCACCGGAGGTCAGAACCTCCTTTCCGACGGTCTTGAGCGCGATCCCGATCTTTTCACCGCCGCTGACGCTGCGCGTAGCGTTGTTTTGGGCGTTTTTGGCGTTCTCAAAGAAGTACTTGGCGCTCTTCTTGTGGAGGATGTCGAGAATCGTCCCGCCGGCGGCCAGGAGGACCATCAGCACGACGTAGGTCTGCATTGCGGCCGGCGGAATGACAGCGGCAAGTTCGGCAAAGGGGTTGCTAGTGATCACGGGCTGAGGTCTCCTCGGTGTCTCATAAATGACTCGGCGAGTCTGGGGTATGCCAAATTTCGAATCAAATCAAAGTTTCTTGATGGCCCATAAGCTGGGCTTATGCGCGGGAGCCTTATCGACCCGGGGGCGCCGCCGGTCACGGCCGTCGCGAACCGCGGAAAGACCGGCCTTGACCCGGGGCCGGCAGCGCTGAATCTGGTTGGTACCGCATGCGGTGGAGCCGTACCGCCCGATTCGGTTCAGCGCCGCCGGTGCGACGTG
>PUOZ01000273.1 GCA_003553165.1 Thioalkalivibrio sp. | reverse complement strand
GGTGCAGGCGCGCCATGCGGTCGACCAGCAGGATCGCGTTGTTCACCACGATGCCCACCAGCAGCATCACCCCGATCAGCGATTGCACGTTCAGCGTGGTGTCGGTCACCAGCAGCGCGAGTACCACGCCGATGACCGCGAGCGGCACCGAGAACATCACGATCAACGGGTCGCGCAGTGATTCGTAGAGACTGGCCATGACCATGTAGACCAGCAACACCGCGAGCATGGTGCCGAGCATCAGTTCGGAGAAGGCCGCCTCCTGTTCCTCGACATCGCCGCTGACCTGGAAGTCGATCTCGTCGGGCAGGGGAATGCTCCCGAGACGGTCGCGGACCTCGGCGGCGACGTCACCCAGCGGCCGCCCGGCGATGTTCGCGAACAGGGTGGTGATCCGTCCCTGTTCGCGCCGCCGGATGCTGTCCGGCCCGATGGTCGGTTCGAACTGCACCAGGCTGCGCAGGGCGATGCGCTCGCCGTTGCTGCCTGCCACCGTGAGGTTCAGGAGTTCATCCAGCCGGCGCTGTTCCGCGTCCTGGATCTGCACCCAGATGCGCGACTCGGTTCCGGCGGCACGGAACTGCCCGGCACCGGAGCCACCCAGTGCCGTCTCGATCGTCTGGGCGATGCTGCGCACGTCGACGCCAAGATCGGCGGCGCGGGCGCGGTCGATGCGGGTCGCAAACTCGGGCTGGCCGCCGTCGCCGCCCAGGCGCACGTCGGTCACGCCGGGGATCTCCTCGAGTACCCGGCCAAACTCGGCCGCGACCGCATTCATGGTCAGCCGGTCGAAGCCGCGGACATCAATGGACAGGCGCTCGGTGTCGTCTCCGCCCCCGAAGCCGCGGAAGAAGATGCCGCTGCTGGCCCGTACCCGGACCGTGACGCCCGGCGGCTGGCCGATGGCCCGGCGCAGGTCGGCGGCGATCTCCTCGCTGGAGCGGTCGCGGGATTCCCGGGGACCCACGCTGATGCGCATGTTTGCGGCTGCAGGCGAACCGGCCCGGAAGGCCGAGGCACCGATGCTGGTTACCATGTTGGTGATCTCGGGCACGGTTGCGTGCGCCTGCGCCTCCATTTCCCGCATTACCGCGTCCAGGATCTCGAGTCGGGTGCCCGGTTCCATGGCGATATTGACCCGTACGTCCCCTTCGTCCGTGGGCGGCAGGAACTCGGTGCCGACACCGCGGAAGCTCAGCAACGCCAGCAGCAACAGGGCAAGACTCGCGGCCACCACCCACCAGGGATGCGCCGACACCGGCTCCAGAAGCTGCAGATAGCGCCGTTCCAGGCGCAGGCGGGACGGTGCCCGCGGACGGCCCGCGTGCAGCGCGGGCCGCGCCATCAGCATCGGGACCAGGGTCAGCGCGGCAATCAGCGACACGGCCAGCGCAAAGGCGACCACCGCGGCCAGCGGCTTGAACAACTGTCCGGCCAGCTCCTGGGCGAAGAACAGCGGCAGGAAGATCGCCAGCGTGGTCAGGGTGCTGGCGACGATCGCCGACGAGACCTGACCGGTGCCGGTCACCGCTGCCTCGGCGATACCGAGTTCCGGGCGCTCCTCGCGGTTGCGCGCAATGCTCTCGATCACCACGATCGCATTGTCCACCATCAGGCCCACACCCAGCGCGATGCCCCCCAGGGTCATCAGATTCAGGGTCAGACCGCCGAAATACACCAGGCCGAAGGTGGCGATCACCGCGATCGGGATCGCCGCCGCGGCGACCAGGGTGAAGCGCAGATTGCGGAGGAAGGCCAGGAGCACCAGCACCGCCAGTGCGCTGCCGTAGAGGATCGCGCGCCCCAGGTTCTCGATGGAGCGGGAGATGTACACCGACTCGTCGCTGGCGACCTGGATCGCCACCTGCGGGAAGTCGCGGTTCAGGCGCCGGATTTCCGCACGCACAGCAGCCGCGACCTCGACGGTGTTGGCGTCGGCCAGCTTGCGAATGGCCAACACCACTCCCTCCTCGTCGTTGACCCGGAAACGGCGCGTCAGACGCTGGTGGGTGTCACGGATCTCTGCGATCTGGTGGAGGCGGATCGCGGCACCGTCGCCACGGTGCACCACCGTCTGAGCGATCTGGTCGAGATCCTCGAACTGGGCCGGGGTGCGCAGCCGGAACTCGCGCCGGCCTTCGACGATGGGTCCGCCCGGGGTGACCACGCTGGCATCGCTCAGGGCGGTACGCACGGTGTCGAGCCCGATGCCAAGGGCCTGGAGCCGCTCCGGCAGAACCTCGATCCGGATCTCCCGCTCCAGGCCGCCGCGGATGTCGATGGCGGCAACACCGGGAATGCGTTCGATGCGCGGGCCGATGCGGTTGTCGATCAGGCTGCGCAGTTGCACCGGGTCCAGCGTGCTGCCCACGCCAAGCAGCATGATCGGCGAGGCCTGGGTATCGAAGCGTCGTACCAGCGGTCGGTCGGCGTCCTCGGGCAACTGGCCGGCGATGCGCGCCAGTCGATCCCGCAGGTCGTCCACGGCCTCGCCGAGTTCGGTGCCCCAGGAAAAGCGCACCCGCACGTTGCTGTTGCCTTCGGCCGAGGTGGAATCGATCCGCTGTGCCCCGGTGATCGCGGCCGCGGCCTGCTCGATGGGCCGGGTGACCAGCTGTTCCACTTCCTCGGGACCGGCATTGGAATAGGAGGTTGTGACCGTCAGCACCGGCCAGGTGATATCCGGCAGCAGGTCCACCGGGAGGCGGTTCAGCGCCGAGAGCCCGAGCAGGATCACGATCAGGGTGACCATGGACGTCATCACGGGTCGGTGGACGGTCAGCCGGGCGGGATTCATCGTCGTGCTTGCGCCGGATCCGGCCGGGGCTCCATCTCGCTCGAGCGATCGCCCTCGGCCGCGGGGAGCCGAACCGGGTTGCCGTCGGAGAGCAGGTGTTGCCCGAGCGTCACGACGGTCCGGGGAAGCTCGGGCTCGATGATTTCCACCCAGTCGCCGTCGCGAATCCCCGGTGTCACCTGGTGCCGTCGGGCCAGTGGCGGGTCCTCCTCGGTGTCGATACTGAACACCACAAAGCCCTCGGCCCGCTGCAGCAGGGCATCGCGAGGCACCGCCTGCGCCTGGTCACGGCGGTCGAGGTCGATCGCGATCTCAACGAACATGCCGGGGCGCAGCCGGGAATCGGCATTCGGCACCGCGATTTCCACGCGAGCCTGGCGCGAGGCCTCGCGGAACTCCGGGGCAATCCGGGCCACGGTGCCGCGGAAGAATTCTTCCGGCCACGCGGCGCTGCGCAGGCGCACCGGCTGCCCCGTAAGCAGTCGACCGTAATCCGCCTCGCTGACGAAGGCCACCGCGCGCAGGGGATCCAGAGCCACCAGCGCGAGCACCGCGGTGTTCGCGCTGATCACGTTACCGGGATCCGCCATGCGTTCTGCCACGTGACGCGTGCCATGGCCCTGCCAGTCGGCCTCGATGCGGGCATACGACACCCGGATCTCGGCACTGCGCAGCGCGGCGGTGCGTTGGCGCAACTGGGACTGGGCAAGGTCGACGCGGGTCTGCTGCAGGACCGCCTGGCTTTCGGCAGCCTCCAGCTCGGCGGCCGAGGCAATGCCCTGGGTGCGCAGTTCGCGCGTTCTTGCGAGTGCCCGGCGGGCAGCATTCAGGCTTTCCCGGGCCTCGGCCAGGCTCGATTGGGCGACCGCCAGTTCCGCCTGCGACTGCAGCAGTTCCTGCTGGAATTCCTCGGCATCCAGTTCCAGCAACAGGTCGCCGGGTTCCACGGTATCCCCGATGTCCACCGCAATTCCCGCGATCAGGCCTCCGACCCGGGGTGTGATCTCGAGCCGGCTGGAAGCCTCCAGGGAACCGGACACATAGAGCCGCCGGACCAGGTCCCTGGATTCCGTTTCCGCCGTCTCCACGGGCACCGGGCGCACGCTCTCGGCCGGGGTGGCGGCGGTCGCCGGTGGGTCCCGGTCCAGCCAGACGACGGCGCCCGCGGCGATCAGGGCGCCCAGGGTCAGCAGGCCGAGCAGTACACGGGTCATCGGAGTCGTCTAGATCCTTGTGTTCGTGCCAAAGCGCCAGTCTGTCACAGAGGGGTCATTCCAGGCCTGCACCATGGACCTGAACACGCCGTGAAAGTGCGAAGCGAGATCGGGCGGGGCGGCGAAGCCTCTGGCGTTCGGGAGCATGCGCCCGCACTCCATAGGTCGCGCACCCACCCATGGTGGCACTGATTAGCACCAAGGCTCCGCAGGTGGTCGGATTGCCGCTGTTTCAAGGGACGCCCTGTGGGAGGCGAGCCCTCTCGGCGATCTGACGGCGAAAAACCTTCGCCGAGAGGGCTCGCCTCCCACAGGGTACGGTTATGGGGGGGAGAGCGTTGCACAGGAGCGGATTCCCTGCGGAGCTTCCGTGATGATCAGGTGGCGGCAAGGCAGCGTCGTTCCTGGCGCGTCGGGTTACGCTACGCTAACCCGACCTACTTTCACGGTAAGATTCGGCGCAGGTTATGGATCCGGCGCGAGGCGGAACTGATGAACGAGAATGGACGCACTTCCTGGCAGGACCTCGGCGGCCTGGTCCGCTGGCTCGCACTCGTGCTGGTCGTTGCCGTGATCGGGGGCATGGTCACGCGCGGCTCGGTGGGTGACTGGTATCCGCAGCTGACTCAGCCCGCGTTCGCGCCGCCGAACGCCGTGTTCGGCCCGGTGTGGACGATCCTCTACGTGATGATGGCCTACGCCGCCTGGCGCGTCTGGCGGGTGTACGGATTCAGGGGCGCGCCCTGGGCGCTTGGCGTGTTCCTGGTCCAGTTGGCCCTGAACCTGCTCTGGTCCATCCTTTTCTTCGGCTTCCAGCAGATCGGCTTGGCCCTGTTCGAGATCGCGGTGCTGTGGGTCGCCATCCTGGTCACCATCGTGCTGTTCTGGCGCCTGGATCGCATCGCGGGGGCGCTGCTGCTCCCCTACCTGGCCTGGGTCGGTTTCGCGGGGTTTCTGAATCACGCGTTCTGGGTGCTTAACTGACTGGGTGCTCAACTGACATGCAGGATTCAATGGCGTTCGGGAGCCGGAGCGGGCGGGCGCGGTCCGGGCCGTCGGCGGCCACGGATGGCGGCCTTCGAGCGCCAAGGGACGGCTCGAGCGTGCCCGGACCGCGCCCGCCCGCTCCGGCGTGTGCGATACCGCCCGGGCGCCCACGATGAACCCTCCGGCGCTCGGTCTGGCCGCCTACGCGCGCATCACCGCGAACTACTGGGCGTTCACGATCACCGACGGCGCGATCCGCATGCTGGTGGTGCTGTATTTTCACCAGCTGGGCTACAGCGCGCTGGAGATCGCGTTGCTGTTCCTGTTCTACGAGTTCTTCGGGATCGTGACCAACCTGACCGGCGGCTGGCTCGCGGCGCGGCTGGGGCTGAACACCACGCTGGTGTCGGGCACGCTGCTGCAGATCGGCGCGCTGCTGCTGCTGACGGTACCGGAGGCCTGGCTGTCGGTGGCCTACGTGATGTTCGCACAGGCGCTGTCGGGGATCGCCAAGGACCTGAACAAGATGAGCGCGAAGTCCGGCGTGAAACTGGTCGCGGGGGACGTGCAGGGCCGGCTGTTCCGCTGGGTCGCATGGCTGACGGGTTCCAAGAACGCGCTGAAGGGTCTGGGCTTCTTCGTCGGCGCGGCGCTCCTGTATACGGTCGGCTTCCGTGTCGCCCTGGTGGTCCTGGCGGGGCTGCTGGTGCTGAGCCTCAGCCTGGCCGTGCTCGGGCTGCCGCGCGGGCTGGGCCGCGTCGACGGCAAGCCGAAATTCACCCAGATGTTCGCCAACAGCCCCGCGATCAACGTCCTGTCGGCGGCGCGCTTCTTCCTGTTCGGGGCGCGGGATGTCTGGTTCGTGGTCGCGTTGCCGGTGTTCCTGTCCGCAACCCTCGGTTGGAACCACCTGCAGGTGGGGGCCTTCCTGGCGCTGTGGATCATCGGCTACGGCATCGTGCAGGCCGCCGTCCCGACCCTGATCGCGCGCAAGGGGCTGGACCCGACCGGTCTGACCGCCCGGGTCTGGGCGCTGGTGCTGATGCTGATCCCCGTGGGCATCGTGATCGCCCTGGAAACCGGCCTCGATCCGGGGCTCGTGCTGATCGTGGGGCTGGGCGTGTTCGGGGCGGTCTTCGCGATCAATTCCGCGGTGCACTCCTTCCTGATCCTGGACTACGCCGAGTCCGACCGGGTCGCGATGAAGGTGGGCTTCTACTACATGGCGAACGCCGGCGGAAGGCTGGTCGGTACCGTTCTTTCGGGCTGGATCTTCATGACCCATGGTCTGATCGGCTGCCTGATCGCCTCGAGCGCCTTCGTGTTCGCCGCCTGGATGCTCTCCTCTCTGCTGCCGCGTGGACCCGCACCGGGGCCGGGGGTCGTCAGGTCCTGACGGACCGGGACGTCACAACTCGCGGATCGCCTGGACCACGCCCTCGTCATCCGGATTCGCCCGGACCTTGAAGCCCAGCCGGCGCATCAGGCCCCGCATGTGTGCGTTGCCGGCCATGATCTCGCCCTCCATCAGGCTGATGCCGCGGGACTTGGCCACCCGCATCAGGCTCTGCATCAAGTGGGTACCGATGCCGCGCCCCTGCCAGTCGTCGGCGACCACGATCGCGAACTCGCAGCTGCGTTTGTCGGGGTTTGCGGTGTACCGGGCCACGGCGACCTGCGTTTCCACGCCCGGATCGGGTTCGACGACCGCGATGAGTGCCATCTCGCGGTCGTAGTCGATCTGGGTGAAGCGGACCAACATTTCCTGGGTCAGCTCGTGCACCGCCTGCATGAAGCGGAAGTAGCGCGATTCGTCGGACAGGCTGCGGACGAAAGCCTGCTCGATCTGCGCGTCCTCGGGTCGGATCGGGCGTACCGTCAGGGTGATGCCATCGGGCATCGGCCATTCCTCGACCAGGTGCCCGGGGTAGGGGTGAATCGCCATGTGCCCGTAACGATCCGCAGTGCTCTTGGGGAAATCCACGATGATCCTGGCATCCACTGCGGCCAGCCCGTTTTCGTCGACGATCAATGGGTTGATGTCGAGCTCGATGACCTCGGGCAGTTCGCAGACCATCTCGGAGATCCGCAGCAGCACCTGCTCCAGGGCGGCCACGTCCACCGGCGGCATGTGCCGGAAGCGCTGCAACAGCCGCGCCACGCGGGTGCGGCCGATCATGCCGCGGATGATGGTCTCGTTCAGCGGCGGCAGGGCCACCGCGCGATCCTGCAGCACCTCGACCGAGGTGCCGCCCGAGCCGAAGCTGACCACCGGTCCGAAAACCAGGTCGCGCAGCACCCCGACCATCAGTTCGCGGCCGTAGTGGCTGCGGTACATCCGCTCCAGCGTCACACCCTCCAGGCGCGCCTCCGGCCGGGCCTCGGCCGCTTCCTGCATCATCGCCTGGAAGCTCTTGCGCACCGATTCGGCGGTGGTGATGTTCAGTCGCACACCGCCGACATCCGACTTGTGCGTGATGTCC
>PUOZ01000103.1 GCA_003553165.1 Thioalkalivibrio sp. | reverse complement strand
GCCGCCACTGTCCGCTGCGTAGATCCTGGAAAACCCAGCAGAGCCTTCCCTGATGATCCCGTGCGAGTGCGTAATCACGGCGCTGATCGTTACCCCCGGCCCACCATCCACCTTCCATCCGACCCAGCCATGCCTGGGAGCCGGGGGGCGGGCAGGGCTGCGGGGGGTGCAGCCATAGCGCCGCCCCGGCTGCGCGCTGGGCCGGCGTCGCGCTCGCTGGCGCTACCGGTGGGGGGGCTTGCGAGGTCCACTCTTCCTGGGCCTGCTCGGGCAGCGGATAGAGGGTCGGCACGAACCGCAGGATGGCTTCGTCGCCGAGCCGGGCGCGCAGCCGGCTCAGGAAGCCGGTCTCGTCCCGGGCGCCGCCCGGGTTGCCGAACAGGCCGGATATGTCCCCTGTGACCGGAAGCAGCCGCGCCGCATGCAACCGCAGGCCGCGCACCGGGGCCGGCAACGACAGGCGGGACAGGCGAATGCTCCACAGTTCCAGCCATTCCTCCGCGCGGCTGCCGGGATGACTGCGTTCCAGGCGCAGCCGTGTCTCCGTTTTCCGGTGCAGCAACTGCAGTTCCAGGCCCTGCACGCCGCGATGCCGGGCGCGCAGGACCTGTTCCAGTTGCAGCAGGAGGCGCTTCAGCGGGAAGCGCAGTGCCCCGGTGGAGCGGACCTCCTGGTCGAACTCCAGCTGGAAGGATGGGTTATCCGGGGGATGGAAGCGCGGCATGGCTTCCGGGACATCTCCGAGCAGATGATCGAGGAGTCTCGGCAGCCGGGTTCCATAACGCAGCGCCAGGTCGCCGCGCGGGAGGCGCAGCAGTTCACCGATCCGGGTCAGGCCGATGCCGTGCAGTGCGGCGATGTCGGCAGCGGGTAGCGGGAGCGCCGCCAGAGGCAGCGGGCTCAGTACCCGGCGCAGCCCGTCACGGTCCCTGGGTCGTTCCGGATGATCCAGTCCGGCCAGCAGCCGGGCCATGGCCGGAGTCCGCGCGCCCCCGATACGGGGGCTGTAGCCCAGTTGGCGCAGGGTGTCCCCGACCCGCTGTTCCAGCGCCTCCAGTCCCTGGAACAGGCGCAGGCTGCGGCCGGCCTCGAGCAGAATGCGCTGTTGCCCGGGTTCGGGGCAGACATGATCGCTGAACTGCAGCAGTACTGTGGACAGCGTCTGCAGGTGTTGCTGCACGGTTTCCGGCTCGTAATCGACCACGACCGGGGCGTTCAGCACGGCCAGAGCCTCGGCGAGCGCCATGCCGGGGCGGACCCCGGCCCGCCGGGCCGCGCGGTTGCCGTCGTGCACCCGTGGCCGCGCCGCGTCCTCGACGATGATCAGGGGCCCTGGTTGCGCGGAGCCGGTCTGCACCAGGGTATCCAGCGCCAGGTGCGGGAGCCACACCGCCATCCACAGCGGCTGGCTGGATCCCGGTTCCGGACCGGGCTGTGGAGCCGACGCAGGGATGGGTTCCAGGCGCGATTTCGAGCGGGGCCCCGGGCCAGCCGTGGCAGGAACCGGAGGGATCAGGGTGAGCTGCGCGCCGCCTGCCTCCGTCCGTAGGGTGTCGCGGGATACGCTTGCCACGATTCTCCTTCCACCGTGAGTCTGTCCAGGGGCGGCGGGGCAGCCGCCGGAAGACGGGCGGGATCTGGAGTGCGGCGGCTTGCCGCCGCTTTCGCCCCTGGTCATGGGTCGCACCGGTGGTTCGGCAGGTTCCGGGGAATCATCACGGGCTGGTTTCGCGGCAGCCATCCCCCGGCCTGCTTGATGACTTCCAGGCGCAGGTGGTCTCCGGCACCTTGCCAGCGGATGCGCAGGTGGGCCGGGGAGGGCTGTTGCGCCGCCGCTGGCGGACGATAGAGCAAGGCGCAGGCATCGCCGGCGCTGGCCGCCAGACGCAGGCGCCGCAGCGGGGCGCCTGCGGTGCCGCGCAACCAGGCGAGCAGGGCGCCAGTGCCGGGTTGGCACAGGATCTGTTCGCAGCTCCAGAGGGCGTCTTCCTCGGTTGTCGTCCGGATCAGCAGCACGCGTTCCGGGTCCACGCCCAGTTGTCGCCAGCCGGGAATCCATGGCGTGGCCGGCGGGGCGACCAGCACCACCCGACGCCTCTCCCGCGTGCATGCGGCCAGCATGGGCAGCAATATACGGGTCTCCCCGCTTCCGAACGGGCCGCCGATCAGTTCGGTCAGCTGTCCCCGCGGCCAGCCGCCCTGCAGGGCCCGGTCCAGTTGTGCAAGGCCGCTGGGCCGGGCAGGGACCGTTGGCGATCCGGTTTCCCGTCCGCGCCAGATCCCGGGATGGGTGAGCAGTTCCTCCAGCCCCGGCATGATTCAGGCCCCGGGCTTGCCGCAGAACCGCATCCATGCATTCGGCGTGAACGAGCCGGAGGAGGGACGGAGGCGGCAGGAGGGTCTTGCCTTCGGCGATGAGAAGATCCGCATGTCATCCCGTCCGTCGTCGCTAGTCTTCCAGCGCCCGTACCACGCCGACGCCGATTCCCTCGATGACGAGTTCCCGGCGGCCCGGGTCGACCTCGATCGGGGCGTAGTCGGGGTTGGCGGGCAGCAGGTGCACGCGGTCCCCGTTGCGCTGGAAGTATTTCACCGTGACCTCGTCCTCGATGCGGGCAACCACGATCTGGCCGTTGCGGGCCTCCGGACTCTGCCGCACCGCGAGCAGATCGCCGTCGAGGATGCCGGCATCGCGCATGCTGTCGCCCCGGACCCGCAGCAGGTAATCCGGGCGCGGATGGAACAGCCGCGGGTCGATCCGGTAGTGCTCTTCGACGTGCTCGGTGGCGAGGATCGGTGCCCCGGCGGCGACCCGGCCGACCAGGGGAACCCCCTCTGATGGCCCGGTGCCGGGAGGCAGACGGATTCCGCGCGCGCTGCCGCTGATCAGATCGATCGCGCCTTTGCGCGCCAGGGCGTGCAGATGGCACTCGGCCGCGTAGGGCGAGCGGAAACCGAAGGCCCGGCAGATCTCCTCCCGGGTCGGAGCGGATCCCTGTTCCTCGATCTGCCCGCGAATGAAGGCGAGGATTTCCTGCTGACGCGCGGTGAGTTTCATTGTTGGAGCCACCTTGGCGGATATTCTGTTTATATATACAGTATATCTGCGATCGCCCCGATGCAAGGTGGTTGCCCGGCGTCCATCCCGCCCCGTACCCGCTACTCGGCACCCGTCGGGTTACACTGCGCTAACCCGAGCTACGCTCTCCGTAACCCGTCACCCATCCCGCCCCGTAGGTCGGGTTAGCGCAGCGTAACCCGACATTTGTAGCCAACTCACCGAATCAGCCGCCGATGGATCAACGTGGTGGCCGCCACCAGAGCGACGGCCCCATAGATGAAGATCACGGCCAGATGCAGCGCGACCTGGGTCGGCCAGGTCCCGGTCATCAGCGGGCGCACGATCTCCACCACGTGTGCCAGGGGCAGGGACAGGGCCAGCCACTGGATCCAGTCGGGCATCTCCTGCAGCGGGAAAAAGACACCGGATAGCAATAACATCGGCGTGACTGCCAAGGTGAAATAGTACAGAAAGAAATCGTAGCTGCGGGCAACCGAGGTGACGACGAGCGCCAGCGACCCGAAGGTGAAGGCCGCCAGGAACACCACCGGCAGCGCGAGCAGGGCGCGGGCGTCGGCGACCAGCCCCAGCACACTGGCCACGACCAGGATCGCCGCGGCGCTGACCAGTCCCTTGGTGGCCGCCCAGACGGCTTCCGCAAACACGATGTCATCCAGCGTCAATGGCGTCCCGAGCATCGCCAGCCAGGTGTTCTGTTCCGCCATGCGCGTATAGGCCGAGTACATGCCCTCGAAGCTGGCGGTGAACATGGCGCTGGAGCAGATGATCCCGGAGGCGATGAAGACCATGTAGCTCATGCCGTCCAGTTCGCCGACCAACCGCCCGAAGCCGTAGCCGAAAGCCAGGAGATACAGCACCGGTTCGCCGAAGTTGCCGAGCAGAGACGGCAGCATCAGCTTGCGCCAGACGCGCAGGTTGCGACGCCAGACCGGTATGAAACGCAGGCTGGGGCGGGGAAACAGCGGGTGACGCACGCGGCTCATCTCATTTCATTCCCGCAGGTCGTGGCCGGTCAATTTCAGGAACACGTCTTCCAGGTTGGCGGCGCGGGTGGAATGCGGGAGCCCGGCCGACTCCAGCTCCGCGCGCACCGCGGCGGGATCCGCCGTGTAGATCAGCCAGGTATCCGCGATTTCCAGCATGCGCGCCGGGAGCATGGACGGGTCGGCGATGAACCGGCGCGCCGAGACGGCATTCAGGCTGATGACCCAGGGTTCCACATGGGCCGCGATCAGCGCCTGCGGCGAGTCACAGGCGATGATGCGGCCGGCGTCGATGATCGCGATCCGGTCGCAGAGCTCTTCGGCCTCCTCCATGTAATGGGTGGTCAGCACCAGGGTCACGCCGCGCTCGCGCAGTCGCCGCAACTGCCGCCAGAGATGATGCCGAGCCTGTGGATCCAGGCCCGTCGTGGGTTCGTCCAGGATCACCACCTCCGGCCGGTTGATCAGGGCGCGCGCGAGGGTCAGGCGCCGCTTCATGCCTCCTGACAGGGTGTTGATGCGGGCGTGGCGCCGGGCCTCCAGGTTCGCGAGGTCCAGGAGGTCATCGATACGCTGTTTCAGCGCCGGACCAGACTGCCCGAAATAGGACGCATAGGTGAGCAGGTTCTCCTCGACCGAGAAGTCCGGATCCAGGGTGTCGAACTGAGGCACCACGCCCAGGCGCGCCCGGATCTCCCGCTCGTGTTCGGGGATCGACATGCCAAGTACCCGCACTGACCCGGCATCGATCGGGGTCAGGCCCAGAAGCATGCGCAGCGTGGTCGTCTTGCCGGCGCCATTGGGGCCGAGCAGCCCGAAGAACTCCCCAGGCGGGATGGACAGGTCGATACCGTCCACCACCGGAACCCCGCTGTAGATCTTGCGCAAGCCGGTCATGGCGATAGCCGGTGCGGTTCCGGCGCTCCTGGACACGCCTGTGTCCTGCGCGGAAGGGACGGGTTCTGCATGCATATTCATTGTAGGGTCCGGGAAGTCTGGGGCATCGGCCAGATCGTTCCTCATTGCACGGTAGTGGTCGCGGGCCTGGGCAGGCAGTAGCATACGGGACCGGCCGCCCGGCATCATTACCCGCAGGGCGCGTGGAGCGGTGGAGACGGCATGGATCCGGGCACAGGGCTTTCATGAAGAAGATCATCATTCTGGGCGCCGGACAGGTCGGTTATTCGCTGGCCGAGGCCCTCAGCGCCGATGGCCACGACATCACCGTGGTCGACCGCAACCGGCAGCGCCTGCAGGCCCTGAAGGCGGAACTGGGGGTGAATGTCCTGGTCGGCTTCGGCGCGCATCCGCCGGTGCTGGAGGCGGCGGGCGCCCGCGATGCGGCCA
Organism: Thioalkalivibrio sp.; assembly: GCA_003553165.1. Classification (GTDB taxonomy): domain Bacteria; phylum Pseudomonadota; class Gammaproteobacteria; order Ectothiorhodospirales; family Ectothiorhodospiraceae; genus Thioalkalivibrio. The sequence continues at coordinate 2,136 of PUOZ01000103.1, read as the reverse complement.
TGCTGATCGCCGTGACCGACTCGGACGAGGTCAACATGATGGCCTGTCAGGTTGCCACGACCCTGTTCAACGTGGAAACCCGGATCGCGCGTGCGCGCGCACGGGACTATCACGAGCACCCGCGCCTGTTCGGGCGCGATGCCGTTCCCGTGGACATGCTGATCTCGCCAGAGGAGATCGTCACCAGCCAGGTGCAGCGCCTGATCGAACATCCGGGTGCGCTTCAGGTGCTGGATTTCGCCGGAGGAAAAGTCTCCCTGGTGGGCGTGCGCGCCTATCACGGTGGTCCCCTCGTCGGTCGGGAGTTGCGGAACCTGCGCAGGGTCCGCCCCGGCGTGCAGACGCGCGTCGCCGCCATCTTTCGCAAGGACCGCCCGGTGGTCCCGGACGGGGACACGGTCATCGAAGTGGATGACGAGGTCTTCTTCGTGTCCGCGAAGAAGAACATCCGCGCAGTGACCGCCGAACTGCGACACCTGGAACGGTCCTATCATCGGGTGGTCATCGCCGGGGGCGGCAATATCGGTCGGCGCCTCGCCGAAATCCTCGCCGACCGCTACCGGGTCAAGATCATCGAGCGCGACCCGGCACGCGCCCGGCTTCTCGCCAGTCAGTTGCCCACGGAGGTGCTCGTCCTGGAGGGGGACGGCTCGGATGACCGCTTTCTCCAGGAGATCGACGTGGGCCGCGCGGACGTCCTCTGTGCGGTGACGAACGACGATCAATCCAACATCTTCGCCGGCATGCTGGCCAAGCGCCGTGGGGTGCGCAAGGTCATCTGCCTGATCAACCGGCCCAGCTACGTGGACCTGGTCCAGAGCGGCACCATCGACATCGCGATTTCACCACAACTGGCCACCGTGGGCGCACTGCTGGCCCGCGTGCGCGAAGGTGGCACGGCGACCGTGCACACCCTGCGCCGGGGAGCTGCCGAGGCCATCGAGACCATCGTGCACGGAGATTCGCGTACCTCGCAGGTGGTCGACCGGCGTATCGACGAACTGATGCTGCCAGAAGGTACCAGCATCGGCGCTCTGGTGCGGGAGGACGAGGTCATCATTCCGCACCACGACACGATCATTCATGCGGGGGATCACGCCATCCTGTTTCTGACCGATCGCAGGCAGGTGGCTTCTGTGCAGCGCCTGTTCCAGCCGAGCCCGCTGTTCTTCTGATGCCTGAACGAAGCGATAACGGCAGGTCCGCCGCCAGCACAACCCGGGGGGCAGGGCAGCGATGTTCCAGTTAGCCACCACCCTGCGCCTGCTCGGCATCCTGGTGACCCTGTTCAGCCTGACCATGCTGCCGCCGGCGCTGATCGGCTGGATCTACGACGAGTCCAGCCGCTGGGTGTTCCTGCAGGCGTTCGGCATCCTGATGGGTATGGGTCTCCTGATCTGGGCGGCGTTCTTCCGGTCGCGCGGAGACCTCCAGGTGCGCGACGGCTTCGTGGTCGTGGTGATGTTCTGGCTGGTCCTGGGGATCTTTGGTGCCCTGCCGCTGTACCTGGATCCGATGCTGCACATCTCGGTGACCGATGCGGTGTTCGAGTCCATGTCGGGACTGACCACCACTGGCGCAACGGTGATCGTGGGGCTGGACGATCTCCCGCGCGCCGTGCTCTGGTACCGCCAGCAACTCCAGTGGCTCGGGGGCATGGGCATCATTGTCCTGGCCGTGGCGATCCTCCCGCTGCTGGGGATCGGGGGCATGCAGCTCTTCCGTGCCGAGATGCCCGGGCCCATGAAGGATACCAAGCTGGCTCCGCGCATCGCGGAGACGGCGCGCAACCTCTGGTTCGTTTATGTCGGCCTGACCGTGGCCTGCGCACTGGCCTACTGGGGAGCAGGGATGGAGGTCTTCGACGCCATCGCGCATTCCTTCACGACGGTCGCCATCGGCGGCTTTTCTACCTATGACGCCAGCATTGGCCACTTCGACAGTGCCCTGATCGAACTCATCTGTGCGGCTTTCATGCTGGTCGCCGGGCTTAACTTTGCGTTGCATTTCTTTGCCTGGCGGCATCGCTCGGTGACGCATTATCTGCGCGATACGGAGGCTCGCTGGTATTTCTGCATTCTGTTCACCGTCACTGGAGTGACGTTCGTGACGCTGTTGGTGCAGAGCACGTTCGAG
>PUOZ01000022.1 GCA_003553165.1 Thioalkalivibrio sp. | reverse complement strand
GCCCTGGTGGTCGACTATCACGACCGGAAGCGCGACGAACATCGCATCCTCGGTGTCGGGCGCTGGAGCCGGCTGCACGACAGCCGCCACGCCGAGTTCTCGATGCTCATCCACGATGCCGATCAGCGCCTGGGCATGGGCACGCAGTTGCTCCGGCTGCTGGTGAACAGTGCCCGCGAAGAAGGGGTGACGCGGATCACCGCCGACATCCTGAGCGAGAATCAGGGCATGCAGCGCGTCTGCCGCAAGGTCGGCTTCCACCTGGGTCTCGCGCAGGACGGCGTGGTCGAGGCGGAAATCGAGCTCGATTGTGCAACGGCACGCGTCAGGGCCTGCGCCTGAATGCCGTTGCCAAGACACGCCACCGTTCGGATCGCTCGTATCCGCGACGGGGCGGGCCGCTGACCGAAAAGGCACGGGGCTTTCTCGAGGCCGGCGAGCGGTGACCGGATCTCCGCGTCCCGCCTTGACGCAGTAAGCCTACATTCAGACCAGCGCATCAGCAGGTCGGCTTCGGCGGACTCCACATGCAAGCGGAAGGAAACTCGGAATCCGGCATGGACCCGGTTGTCGTCTCCGAGGCTAGCAGCTCGCGCAGGCGAGCCTTCTCCAGCGCGCCCTTCGCGCGGGAAAGGCCTCTTCTCATGTACGCTTGCAATCGGTTAAGAAGCTGGAGGGCTCTCGCTGATGTCGGCTAAAGCCAGGATACTCTTGGTCGACGATTCTCCATCCGACCTGCAGGTTCTTGTGCGTGCCCTCGCGGACGAATACGACCTTGCGGTCGCCAAATCCGTTGCAAGTGCCCTGACGCTCGCGAGAGAAAACCAACCCGACCTCATCCTTCTGGATGCGCGGATGGCGGAGAGGGATGGCCTCGACAGTTGGCAGCGCTTAGGCCCAGCCGAATGGGGCCATCCGATTCCGGTCGTCCTGCTGATCGCGGCGGAAAACATCGACCGGCACGTGAACAATCTGGACCGCGGGGCCGACGACTTCATCGCCAAGCCGATCGTCGGACCGGTGCTCCGGGCCCGGGTACGCGTACTGCTCGAGCGCAGGTTCTTCGCGCGCACGATGAACGCACTCAACCGTGACCTGGTCAGTCTTCGCGGCAACGATCTCTACCGTGGCGCTTGCCGGCTGTTGACCGAGTCGCTCGGTACGGATTGCGCATTCGTGGGCCGCCTGGAACCTGACGCCCATAGCGTCCATGTAGTGGATGGCTGGGCCGACGGGCAACCGCTTGCGCCATTCTTCTACGAACTGGAAGGCACCCCGTGCTCCGAAGTCATGAGCCATGGCGCCGTCTGCTTTCCCCGGGACGCGCAATTCCTTTTTCCGCGGGATGCGATGCTTGTCGACATGGGCATCGGCTCCTATGTCGGCAATTCGTTGGTGGACAAGCAGGGGCAAATACTCGGAATTCTGGTAACTGTGGGGCGAATGCCGCTCGGAGAAACTCTGGCCCGTCTCGCACCCTCGTTACTCGAACTGTTCATCGACCGCATCGTCTCTGAGATCGAGCGCAACTCCTCCGAACGGCGGATCCGAAACCAGTTGGCTTTTCAGCACATCGCCGCGGACACCGCCACCGTACTGGCCACCGCAAGTACCGAGGCAGCAACCCATGCGGCACTCGAGGAATGCCTGGGGCGCCTGGGAACATTGTTCGAGGTGGATCGCAGTTACGTCTTCGAGTTCTCCGACGACTTCAGTCACATGCGCAATACACACGAGTGGTGCGCGGACGGAATCCAAGCGCAAATCGACGAAATTCAGAATGTCCCGGTCGGTGCTCTGCCCTGGTGGAAAGGGGAACTGCTGGAAACAGGTGCGGTATCCATTCCCCGAGTCATCGACCTGCCGCCCGAGGCCGCGGCGGAACGAGTGGCATTCGACTCGCAGGGCATCCAGTCATTGATCATGGCGGCCATGCACGGAGCCAGCGGAAACTTCACCGGCTTCATCGGTTTCGACAGCGTGTTACGAGAGCGAAGCTGGTCGGGTGATGAGGTCACGATGCTCAAAACCATCGCCGGCATCATTGGCGCCGCGATCGAACGCCAGCGGGTCAGCCGCGCACTGGCCCGCCAGTCGGCATACCGCGCACAGATCCAGCGTTTGTCGCTATCGTTCATCAACCTTCCTCTCGATCAGGTCGACGGTGCGATCGACACCGCTCTGGAACGGATCGGAACCTTCTTCGGGGCGGACCGGGCCTATGTCTTCGTTTACGATCTTGTCGCCCGATCGGCGCGCAATACCCACGAATGGTGCGCGCACGGCGTTGCATCGCAGATCGAACAACGCCGGAACCTGCCGCTCAGCGGCATCCAGGAATGGCTGACTGCCCATCAACGGGGCCAAGCCGTCCTGATCGAGGATGCCACGACCCTGCCGCCCGACGCCCTGGGCATGTTCGGGAAGTCGCGGAAGATCGCCAGTCTTCTCAACGTTCCCTTGAGGCACTCTGACCGCTGTCTGGGCTTCGTCGGCATTGAAACGATCGCGAGACAGGCTGTTTACGATCGCGAAGAGCAGGAACTGCTCGGTCTTTTTGCGGAACTCCTGGTCAACCTGGAGCTGCGCAAGCTCGCTGAGCAAGCATTGCGGGAGAGCGAGCGGCGTTTTCGCAGTCTTTTTGAGAATGTGCCAAACGTCGCGGTGCAGGGATACGACCATCAGCGACGCGTGATCTTCTGGAACGAGGCGAGCGAGGGCCTCTACGGATACTTGAGGGATGAGGCGCTTGGCCGCCGGCTGGAAGACCTGATCGCCCCGGAACCGGGGCCTCCGACAAACATCGACGGGGCGACTGCCCGGATGACGCAAGGGACAGTATCCCAGGGGGAAGAATTCGTTCTGCGCCATAAGGATGGTTCACCCGTCCCCGTGTTTTCCAGTCACGCCACACAAACCGGTCCAGCGGGTCCCGAAACGTACCGCATCGATATCAGCCTGGCCGCGCTGAAGCGGGCCGAGGAACAGCTGAGGCAGGCCGCCAGTGTCTTCGAGCACGCGAACGAAGGCATCGCGATCACTGACGCGGAGGCCACCATTCTCGACGTCAATGCGGCCTTCACCCGGATCACAGGGTATCTTCGCGAGGAGGTGCTCGGCCGGAATCCCCGCATGCTGAAATCCGAGGAGCACGGCCCCGCGTTCTATGCCGATTTATGGCGGATCCTCCTTGACCAGGGCTCCTGGAAGGGGGAGATCTGGAATCGCCGCAAGAACGGGGAGGTCTACCCCGAGATGCTGACCATCAGCGCCGTGCGCGGCACTGATGGCCGTCCGCAAAGATACGTCGCGCTTTTCTCGGACATCAGTGCGCAGAAGGCCCATCAGCGCCAACTGGAGCACGTCGCCCACTATGACGCACTCACCGGCCTGCCCAATCGGGTCCTCCTGGCCGACCGCATGCTGCAGGCCATGGAACAGGCCTGGCGACGCGACCAACAGATTGCCGTCGTCTATCTCGACCTGGACGGTTTCAAGGCCATCAACGATCAGTACGGACACGGCACCGGCGACCAGCTGTTGATGGTACTGGGCGAGCGAATGAAGCTTGTCCTGCGCAAAGGCGACACTCTGGCCCGCCTTGGGGGCGACGAGTTTGTGGCGGTGTTGGTTGATCTGCCCGATGCGGACACCTGCATGCCGTTGCTGCAACGGCTGCAGGCGGTGGTCGCGCAACCGATACACGAGGAGGCACGCACACTTCAGGTCTCAGCCAGCATCGGAGTCAGCTTCTACCCGCAGATGGAAGCCATCGATGCCGACCAACTGCTGCGTCAGGCGGATCAGGCCATGTACCAGGCGAAGGTCTCGGGCAAGAATCGCTATCACCTGTTTGACGCCGCGTATGATCGCGACCTTCGCGGCCACCACGAGACCATCGCGCGCCTCCGCGATGCCCTCGCCAACCGCGAGTTCGTGCTTTACTTTCAACCCAAGGTGAATATGCGCCTGGGCACTGTGATCGGCGCTGAAGCGCTGATCCGCTGGCAGCACCCTGAGCGCGGGCTTTTGCCTCCGGACGCTTTTCTGCCGGTGCTGCAAAACCACGCGTTGATGATCAAGCTGGGCGAATGGGTGATCGAAACTGCGCTCAGTCAGGTTGCCGCCTGGCGGGCCTCAGGACTCGCGCTGCCCGTCAGCGTCAACATCGATGCGATGCAGTTGAGTCAGCCCGACTTCGTCGACAAGCTGCGGGCTTCGCTGAAACGGCACCCGTCCGTGCAGCCCTGGGACCTGGAACTCGAACTGCTCGAGACCAGCGCCCTTCAGGATGTCGCGGGGGTTTCCGAGGTCATTCGAGCGGGCCAGGCGTTGGGCATCTCGTTTTCACTCGATGATTTTGGTACCGGTTACTCTTCGCTGACCTACCTGAAACGTCTGCCGGTTGCATCGTTGAAAATAGACCAGACGTTCGTTCGCGACATGCTGGAGGACCCCGATGACCTGGCAATCCTTGAAGGCGTCATCGGTCTTGCGTCTTCCTTCCGGCGCAAGGTGATCGCAGAGGGTGTTGAAACCGAGGCTCACGGGCAGACTTTGCTGCAACTGGGTTGCGAGCTGGGTCAGGGCTACGCAATCGCAAAACCCATGCCGGCGCTGCAGGTTCCTCGGTGGATCACGCATTGGCAACCCAATGCCTGCTGGGCCGCAACCACGCCGATCCATCGTGACGCGCTGCCCGTGCTGTACTGCATAGTCGAACGGCGCTTCTGGTTGAATTCGCTGCAAAACTATCTCAAGGGGGAGCAATCGAATCCGCCTGCGCTGGACATCAGCCATAACTGCCATATGGGTCGCTGGCTCGAAGCGAACAGCCGTGCCCGCGGATCCAATCGCTTCGAATACGCGCGGATCCAAACGCTGCATGAGCGCGCCTCCCGGAAAGGTGGTGAACTCGTCGGGCTCAAAACACGCGGGGACGCCGAGAAAGCGCTATCGCGTTTCCTTGAGATTGAAACCGTGCATGAAGAGTTGCTCGACGCCTTGCGCCGGTGGCTTCGTTGAGCATCCTGCCAAATTCCGTCTCGCGTCGCGTTCCGCAGGGAAACCAGGGTGTCGCACTGCGGCTGCGTCCATGGATTCGTTGCCTGCGCTCCTGGGTGCCTACAATCGCGCGCTGATCGAGCGGGGGCGACCGTTCAAGATCAACGAGCGGAATCTCCAGGACAAGCAAGCCGAAACGTCCGGGATCACGAAGGCATGGGCACCGTACCGGTCACCTCGCACCGATCGGCAACTCGCCTGTGCATTCGGGTGCTACGATCTTGGCAACGAATCCGAACACCACCCGAGCGATCGGGTCCACCACCCAGGGGTACGCCATGCTGGCCTTGTTGCTACTGATGATTGCTTTGCTGCTGGCAGCCGGGGCCCTGCTGATCTGGCAGGCCAGCATCATCTTCAGCATTCAGATCGTGGACGGCAAACTGCGGGTACGGCGCGGCGACCCACCCAGGCACTTCGAACATGCGGCCCGGGACGTCGTCCGGCGCTACGGCATCGAGACCGGTCGCCTGACTGCCATGCGCACCGGCGAAGGTCTGCGCCTGCGCGGCTCATCCTCCATCCCGCGGGAAGCCCATGGCGAGCTTCAAACCGCGCTCCAGCGAGTGAAGGTGGGGCGCAGGCGCCGCAAGAGACGTCGCTGAACGACCCCGTACCGCGGAGTTCCGGGCACCCTGGCCCAAGCCGAAAACGGGCTCCCTTGCGACCCTTGATTCCGGTTTCATCCACAGCATGTCTTGTTTCGATGCCCAGCCCCGCAGTGGACCGGTCCGCGCCCGATGTGCAAGCAGGCGCGGGATGTTCAGGGCTCCTCTGCCGGGAGCACAGACTGCAGCTCGAGCCGCCTACCCTGTTCCGGATGCCATGTGAAACGGCCCACCACCACGACCGATTCCCCTACGCGGTCGACGACCGCCGATGCCGGCCGCACCGATAAGCGGTTTCGCGGACTCGTCTCGATCCAGTAGTGCTCCGGATCGTCGAATGCCTGCACGATACCGCGGGTGCGAACCCGCTCCCCGTCAAAAGCGCCTGGGGCCCCCACCAACTGGTCCAGCGTCACCTCGGAGATGCGCTCGTCGGCACACCCCAGGAGCGCGAACGAAAACAGCAGGTACACACCCGCCGACCATGCCCCTCTTGCCCCGCTCATTGGAGCAGTACTGCACCAGACGCCACTAGCCGTCCGAAGTTTCGTGAAGTCATAGATGTCCCCTCTGACGGTAACGCCCCGGTTCTGTAGGTCGGGTTAGCGTAGCGTAACCCGACATGCCGGGGTGCCGGGGCCGACGCTGCTTTGCGGCCATGGATGCGTGACCGGTCTCCCGGGGTCGGACCGAACCATGCCCATGATTTTTCTTCGAAAGTGGTCTCAAAAGTGGGCGAAATTACAGCTTCGGCCGGCATTTTCTGGTGCAAAAATGGTACTCGAAGGCGATGTCCCGACACGCGCCACCTTCCCCGGCCGCTTTACCACCACAATCTGGCTTGAAGGGCTAATTCGGGCACGGAAAACACCCCTTGAAGGGCCTTTTTCATGCCGTTTTCGGAACGTTTTTCGTTTTAATACAGACACTTGACTTGGTCCGACCCCAGGGCTCCACCAACCCCGGACTTCGCTCCGCTACACTCTCGCAGGAATATCCACGACGAGGAGACTGCGATGGCTTTTGCGTTGTCCGACCTGCAACTGACCAGCCCCGCTTTCGCGCACGGTGCGGCGATACCTGCCAGGCACACCGGTGAGGGCGAAGACCTTTCCCCCGAGCTAGCCTGGACGCAGGTGCCCGAGGGGACCCGTTCCTTTGCCCTCATCTGCCACGACCCGGATGCCCCGCTGGTCTCGGTGCGCGGTACCTATGGGTTTGTTCACTGGCTGCTGTACAACATCCCCGGCACCGAGACCGGTCTGCCCGAGGGGGTGGCGGATTTTACCGCCGGCAAGAACGATTTCGGCCGGACTGGCTATGGGGGGCCGATGCCGCCGCCCGGCCACGGCACACACCACTACTTCTTCTGGCTTCTGGCCCTTCGCCACGCGCCGCAACTGCCGTCGGGCCTGACGCAGCTGGACCTGCTCAAGCGGGTCGAACCGTCGCTGATCGGCATGAACCGGCTCGTGGGCACCTACGCCCGCAACTGACAGACCCCCTCGCCCCCATTGGCAAATGCCTGTCGGGCGGTGCAGACTTGCGCGGCAAATATCGACAACCGCACCGCCAAATGCATTTTACGGAGACAGGTCAATGAATTCACCGCTTCTCGACGACATCGGCAAGCTCATCTTTCGCGTTGGCTTCGGCGTCCTGTTCCTGATGCATGGCATCCACAAGGTGATGCACGGCATCGACGGCATCGAGTCCATGCTCGTGAACGCAGGTCTGCCGGCGGAGATCGCATACGGCGTTTATGTCGGTGAAATCCTGGCCCCGCTCCTGATCATCGTCGGCTGGCATGCGCGCATCGGCGCGATCCTGACGGCGATCACCATGGCCTTTGCCTTTTATCTTGCGCATTCCCACGAGATCTTCGAACTCACTGCCCACGGCG
>PUOZ01000238.1 GCA_003553165.1 Thioalkalivibrio sp. | reverse complement strand
GGCCAGCAGCAGCAGCCGGAAGCCGCTCCTGCCGAATAAGTCAGTCTGAATATCGGCTAGCGTGAAAGGCCCGGTCCTTTGGACCGGGCCTTTTTTGTTGTGCACCACTCCCGGGAGCGTCACCCCGAATTCTGGGCTGCGCCTTCGTCACCACCGTTCAACACCCTCATTCGCCGGCGAGTGTCATCGATTCGATCAGAATGGAGCCCGTGCGGGTGTTGCCGCGGACGTCCATGTCGTTGCCCACCGCCACGATCCTGCGGTACATGTCGCGCAGATTGCCGGCGATGGTGATTTCCTCGACCGGGTGCACGATCTCGCCCTGCTCGACCCAGAAGCCGGCGGCGCCGCGCGAATAGTCGCCGGTGACCGCGTTGACACCCTGGCCGATCAACTCGGTGACCAGGAGCCCGGTGCCCATCTCCGCGAGCAGTTCCTGGAAGCCCTTGTCGCCCGGGTGCGGCTGCACCGTCACGTTGCGCGCGCCGCCGGCATTGCCCGTAGTGTGCAGCCCAAGCCGGCGGGCAGCATAGCTGTCGAGAATGTAGCCCTGGAGCACGCCGCCGCTGATCAGTTCGCGTTCCCGGGTCCGCACGCCCTCGCCGTCGAAGGGCGCGCTGCCCAGGGCACCAGGCAGATGCGGATGCTCCGCGATCCGCATCCAGTCTGGAAAGATCTCCTGGCCGGCGGCATCGAGCAGGAAGGAGCTCTTGCGGTACTGCGCGCCGCCACCGATGGCGCGGGCGAAGCTTCCGATCAGGCCGCGCGCCATCTCCGGCGCGAACAGCACCGGACATTGCCGGGTACCGAGCTTCCGTGACCCAAGCCGACGCAGCGTCCGCTCGGCCGTCTCGCGGCCGATTGCCTCGGGATCGTCCAGCTCCCGCGGATTCCGGGAAACCGTGTAGGCATAATCACGCTGCATGCCGGCCGCGTCCCGCGCCACCAGTGCACAGGAGAGCGAGTGTCGCGTGCTCCGATAGCCACCCATGAATCCCTGGCTGTCCCCCAGGAAGGACATCGCCCGGCGCGTACTCACGCTCGCTCCCTCCGAGTTCTCGATGCGCGGATCCAGCGCGAAGCCCGCGGCCTCGATCCGCCGCGCGAGCTCGATGGCGTTGGCGGAGGCGCAATCCCAGGGGTGATCCAGGTCCAGATCCTGCCAGTCCTTGGCCTGATCTTCGGGGTCCGGCAGCCCGGAGTAGGGGTCGGGTTCGGTGTGACGCGCGATGCGGCAAGCGGCCTCGGCGGTCTGGCGCAGAGCCGACGCGCTGAAGTCCGTGGTGGAGGCCGATCCCTTGGACTGCCCGAAATGGGCCACCAGGGCCATCTGCTGGTCACGCTCGTGCTCCAGGGTGTCCACCTCGCCCTTGCGCACGGTCACGCTCAGTCCCACGTTATGGGTGACGATCACCTGTGCCGCAGAGGCACCGCAGTTGCGTGCGTGGTCGAGGACCATGCGCACCCGCTCCTCCATTGATGCGGGACTGTGCGAAAGTGCCTGTACTTCGGTTAACTGATCCATGCTTTTCATCGATTCCTGGACAGACGGGGGCCGGTTCCCGCGACTCGGTGCGGGCCGGCCGTGACAGCGTGGCGTGGGTGGGGAATGGACGAGTCAGGGGCTCGCGCCGTGCTTGTTCACGGCACCGCGGTTGCCCCACTTCTCGAGATCCTCTACGTGGACGCCCACCCAATACAGAATCCCCAGGCTGTCGCGGGTGAAGCCGCCCACCAATTTCTGCCCGGCATCGAGTTGGATGCCGTCGGCGAACCGCTCCGCCTGCGCCCTGGACCGAAAGACATGCCACTGTACGATGCGGTCGGCACCGTGGCCCTCCGGTAGCGATTGTTCTTCTTCGAGGATTGCTAGATGCGTCATGCCTGCTCCTGAAAGCTTTTGCTCGTTGCCCGCCACGACGGCCTTCGGCGATTCCCTTCTTATGCCAGGAGATTGCGGTCAGGCCGCCTGGGTACCACCCACGGTCATTCCGTCGATGCGCAGCGTCGGTTGGCCGACGCCCACCGGCACGCCCTGCCCTTCCTTGCCGCAGGTGCCGACGCCAGTGTCCAGTTCCAGGTCGCTGCCGACCATCGAGACACGGGTCAGCACGTCCGGGCCGTTGCCGATCAGGGTAGCCCCCTTCACCGGCCGGGTCACCCTTCCATCCTCGATCATGTAGGCCTCCGACGCCGAGAACACGAACTTCCCCGAGGTGATGTCCACCTGCCCGCCGCCGAAGTTGACCGCATACAGACCCCGATCCACCGATGCGATGATCTCGGCCGGGTCATGACCGCCAGCGAGCATGTAGGTATTGGTCATGCGCGGCATCGGCAGGTGTGCGTAGGATTCGCGGCGCCCGTTGCCCGTGGACCGGGTGCCACTCAGGCGGCCGTTCAGGCGGTCCTGCATGTAGCCGCGCAGGTAGCCGTCCTCGATCAGCATCGTCTGCTGCGTCACGGTGCCCTCGTCATCGACGTTCAGGGAGCCACGCCGGCCGGGCAGCGTGCCGTCGTCGACGATGGTGATGCCGGGAGCGGCGACCCGCTCGCCCACCCGGCCGGCGAATGCCGAGGTGCCCTTGCGGTTGAAGTCGCCCTCGAGACCGTGACCGATGGCTTCGTGCAGCAAGACACCGGGCCAGCCGGGACCGAGCACCACCTTCATGCTGCCGGCCGGCGCATCCACCGCTTCGAGGTTGACCAATGCCTGGCGCACGGCTTCCCGGGCATAGGCACCGGCCCGATCCTCCTCGGTGAAGTACACATAGCCGGAGCGGCCGCCGCCGCCGGCGGATCCGGATTCCCGGCGCCCACCCTGCTCGACCAGGACCTGAACGTTCATCCGCACCAGGGGCCGGACATCGGTGACCATTTCGCCCTCCGCGGTAAGGATCAGCACCACTTCGCGCGCCCCCGCCAGCGAGCACATGACCTGGGTCACGCGCGGGTCGGCGGCGCGCGCCTCGGCATCGACGTGCTTGAGCAAGCCGATCTTGCGGGCCTCGTCCAGCGAGCCCAGCGGGTCATCGGGCAGATACAGCGCGGACTCCCGCCCCACGCCGGGGCGCACCGCCACCGACCCGGTCTGCCCGGCGCCGGCGATGCTGCGCGCGGTGCGCCCGGCCTCCAGCATCGCCGGCAGGGTGATCTCGTCGGAATAGGCGAAGCCGGTCTGCTCGCCGGAGATCACCCGGATACCCACGCCGCGCTCGATGTTGAAGCTCGCGCTCTTGACCAGGCCGTCTTCCAGCGACCAGCCCTCCTGGCAGATGAACTGGAAATAGCAGTCGCCGCCGTCGGTCCCGCGTCCGAAGGCGGCCCCAAGCACGGAGGCAAGCCCCCCTTCGGTGACATTGCCGGGGTCAAGGAGCGTTTGTCGAACGAAGTTGTCGATCATGGTGATTCCTGTTGGCTGATTCGTTGTGCGGGTCGGCCGCGGAGCCTCCGGCCTCAGGCCCCGGTCTTGGACACCTGGACCTCACAGGACAGGCGCCGATGATGCACGGCCGGGAACAGTTTCCGGATCCGGCCGACGCAGTCGCAACTCAGGTCGGCGACGAGGACACCGGGATTGCGGCCCAGCTGCGCGACCACCCGGCCCCAGGGATCGACCAGCGCGCTGTGTCCGTAGGTCTCGCGACCGTTGACGTGGAAACCGCCCTGGGCGGCAGCCAGCATGAACGACTGATTCTCGATGGCACGGGCACGCAGCAGGATGTCCCAGTGCGCCTGCCCGGTCTGCGCGGTGAAGGCGGCGGGCATCGCCACGAATTCGGCGCCCTGATCCAGAAGCCCGCGGAAGAGTTCCGGGAAGCGGAGATCGTAACAGACGGCAAGACCCATTCGCCCAAAAGGCGTATCCAGCGTAACGGTATGGTCCCCGGGCTCGTAGATCCGGGATTCGGCATAGTGCTCGTCGCCATCCGGTATCCGTACGTCGAACAGGTGAATCTTGTCGTAACGGGCCACACGTTGACCCTGATCGTCAAAGACCAGACAGGCGGAAATGGCACGATCGCCGCGTCCCGTACGCAGCGGGACCGTGCCACCAACCAGCCAGATGCCGAGACGTCTTGCCTGTTCCGCGAGAAAGGCCTGCAGCAGGCCCGCCCCCGGCTCCTCGGCAATCTTGAGGACGTCTTCATCCTGCATGCCCATCATCGCGAAATTCTCGGGCAGCACCACCAGCTTCGCGCCCTTGTCGGCCGCTTCCTTGAGCAGCCGTTTCGCCTCCAGCAGGTTGGACTGGAGCTGGGGCCCCGAGGCCATCTGGATGGCTGCAACGTTCGTCATGACATCCACCCTTGGCTCATCACTCTGCGATTCCCTGTTCAGTCTTCACCTGCGCCCTCACTTCCGGATCCGACCACGGACCCGTGACAAAATATTCCACCCGTGCCGCCTCTTCCATTTGGTCCCCGATTCCCAGGGCGCGTTCCACCAACAACACGACGGCTCCGGTTACCGGTCCGCCGAGCAGCGCACCCACGATGGGCAGCGTCGAACGCAGCCGCGGCACGACGACGATGGACTGGTCGAAGTCGCGGGCCACAAGACCCGTGCGCCCACTGACCCGCACCACCGCAGCGGGGCTGGCGATGCGGAGTTCCGGCAACAGCAGATCGCCGCCGTCGATCACCGCCGCGCCGACCATCTGGTCGAACGCCAGCCCCTGAGTATAGACGTCCCGAAAGTCCAGGCGCAGCCTGCGCGGGATCACATCCAGGCTCACCAGGCCCAGGAGACGCCCTGCCCCTGGCTCGATCTCGTGCAGACGACCATCCGTGAGGTCGATGTCGACCGCCCCGCTCAACCCGGCGATGTCGGGTACGAGGAGTGGACCGGCCCAGGCCAGCCTCGCCCGCGCGCTGCCGGACCCGCCTTGCATCGCCGGCGAGACACCCATCGAATTCAACGCGCTGCCCCACTCGGTCCCGGTCGCCTCGGCCCGAATCCGCGTCTGCGCCACGCCGTCCGGGGATATCTCCCAGTGCCCGTCACCCAGCAGGCGCAAGTCCCCCTCCGGCGCACGCAGCCGCAACTCCCGCAGTTCCAGACCGTCCGTTGACGGCAGCAGCGCGAGTGCGACATCGGCCAGATGCAGATTACCCACCCGCAGGTCGGCAATCCGCAGGTCCATTCCCGGCCAGCTGCGGGGATCCGCAAATTCACCCTGTGCAGGGGGCCGGGAACGCCCGGGTTGCTCGACCGGGGTCTCCCACTGATCCAGATGCAGGCGCGCAAGATCCACCTGCCAGTGGCCCCGCGCGCCGGCCCGCGGATCTCCGCCTGCCGGGTCGGTCAACACGGCATCGCCCTGCGCCCATTCCGAATCCATAACCAGCCGCCTGCCATCTGCGCCCGGCTCGACCCGCAGGCGGCCTCCTGGCAGGACCCTGCCGTCCCAGCGCAGGTTGTCCACGGCCTCGATATCGGCGCGGACCAGTTCCAGGCCATCCGCCGCCTCGATGGGCACCGTGTCAACCGTGAACGCCCTCACGGCCCTGAGCCAGGCGTCCACGTCCACCGAATCCAGGCGGGCCTGCAGATCGATGCCGCGCTCGGGCAGTGCGGGCATCCCCGGGGGTGGGCGCCCGAGGCTCAGGGCGATGGCGCGGACCTCTCCGACCTCGCCCGCAGCACCCGGCGCGACCCGGATGTCGGCCTCCAGAACCTGATCAAAACGCACGCGTGCGAGCGCCTCGGCCTCGTGCCGCAACGGCCAGGAGATCTGGAGTGGGCGCCGGGTCCCGCGCGTCTTGGCGAGCGGTGCCGGCAAATCCAGCTGCATTCCCTCGAGACTCGAGGCCAGCTCCAGCCGTGAATCCCCGGCGCCGTCGACCACGATCTCGGCATCCCAGCGCGCATTGCCCTGCGCCGCCAGGCGCTCAGCGGCCCGCTCCCCGACCCACGGTGCGAGCGGTTGTCGGCCTTGGGCATGGATGCGCATGGCGGGACCCACGGCATCGCGCTGCAGGTTCAGCAGCACCGGCTCGCCGTGGATCTCGGCGCGGATCTCATGGCCCCGGAACCCTCTCTGCGGATCGAAGCGGATATCGCCAGCGATGTCCTCCAGTATGAACCGGGTCTCGGGCAATGCCAGCGCTGCGCCGTCGAGACCGAGGCGCCCTGCGGCACGGGTCCCAGCGGGCCCGGGTCCGTGCAGCGGGATCAACAGGTCCAGATCCAGCGCACTGCTCCCCCGCGGTTGCACGCCAGCCAGGTAGGGCAGGAAGTCGCGCCCGATCCCGGACTGGCGCAGGTACGTGGACAGGTCCTGCACCGGACCATGCGCCTGCCCGCGGATCTCCAGTTCCGGTTGCCTGAGCATGTTGTCGATGACCACGGCGGTATCGCTCACTTGGGAATCAAGAATCTTCCCGGATGCCTGCTCCGCCCGGAAACCGGCGTTGTGAAAACGCAGCGTCCCCGACAATCCCTCCACCAGGGGCCAGTCCGGCTGGTAGTCGAGCAAGCCGTCCTCGATTACCGCCCAAAGGTCGAACACACCCTGATTATCGGTGAAGGGAAAATCCTCCGGACGACCGCGGAACACCAAGCCGCCTTCGGTAACGGTAGCGGTACGAATGCTCTCGACCAGCCAGCGGTAGGTCCGCGAGGGGAGCCTGTGCACCGGCAGGTAGTGGGCGACCTGCCGGCCATCGGCGCGCAGGAACCGCAATGCCAGGTCCAGGTGAGGCGCCGCGCCGAATTCGATTCTTCCGCGGCCTTCCAGTGCCGCGTCCCGGTTTTCCACCAAAAGATCGCGTACGTCGAGGCGCCACACCGCCTCGTCCCGCCGCAGGTCCAGCCGCCCCTGCAGCCGGTCAAAGAGAAACTCATCTGAAAACAGGGTGGGCATCGCAACACGCAGGCCGTTGCCGTCCAGCATCAGCGTGCCCTGACCGTCCACCCATTCCAGGGTCGCATCGAGGCCATTCACCGCCGGGATCACGCCCGCCGCGTGCAGCTTGAGATCCCGCAACTGCGCATCCGCCGCCTGTACCTGCCACCCTTGCGCGTCGCGCGCCAGGACCACATGGAGCTTCTCCAGCCTGCCCGAAGGATCGCTGGGCGCCAGCCACGCGAGATCGGGCACATCACGAAACCGCAACCCCGTGCCGGTTGGCGCGTAGTGACCGAGATCGATGCCGGCGGCGGCCAGGACGACGCGGTCCACGCCCTCACCGGCATGCGGCATGCGGTATTCCAGGCGCGCATTCCCCGCACCCGGTGTGGTCTCCGCCCAGTGCGAGACGACCGTCTTCGCGTCCCGCAGCCACTGGAAGCGATGCCCCACCGGCTGTTCACGCCAGCGTCCATCCCGAACCACGAGCAGTCGGCTGTCGTGTTCTCCCTGCAGTTGCCGGACGCGTCCATCTTCCAGGGTCGCCCAGAGCTGCACCGAAGCGGTGCCGTGCAGCCCACCCTGGAGCCAGCCGCCCAGCTGGCTCCAGTAGGGGAGCTGCACGCCCTGCGCATCCAGAAAGAATTCGATGCGGTCGGGGCCTGCCGGGGGCACCGTGATGCCGACATGTACCGGACCGCCGGCCTCGGGAAGAAACCTGCCGCGCCCCACGAGGGCAAGGCCGGAACGGTCCGAGCG
>PUOZ01000134.1 GCA_003553165.1 Thioalkalivibrio sp. | reverse complement strand
CGGACGTTCACAGTCCGGCCAGGCTTGTCGGGTCCGGTCAGCGGCCGTCTTGATGGGTCGGAGACGGGCGAACGGAAGGCGATGGTGTCCGCTTTGCTCGCTTACAGCCTTAGAGCCGCGTTTTTGGGGCCAAAAATGCCCCTCTAAGACCGAAAAATGGCCTGATTCCGGCCCTGTACTCTTTTCTTTTCAATCACTTATCTTGGTCCGACCCCGAGGCGTAGTTGGGTTAGGGAGGCTGGGGTGGGGCCGCCGCTGATGTCGGGGATGATGGTGAGTTCCAGCGTGGTGACGTCGGTGAGGGAGAGTTCGATGTTTTCGGTCTGCTCGTGCGATCCTTCGGGGCTGAAATTCCATTGCTGGCGAACGATTTCGCGGAAGCTCTGGCCCTTGTCGGGAGACCAGCGCAGCACGAACTGCTGGGTACGCTGCGCGTGTGGTTCCTCGAAGTGCAGCCAGATTCTGCTGATTCGCTGGGGTTCCTGGAAGACCAGCCGGATGGTCTGCTCTCCGGGCTGGGCGGCGCGCCAACCGGCGGTTCGTCCAGGCAGCAGCGCATCCTCGATGGGATGTTTCGGGTCCTCGGAGGTGATCTCGACCTCGGCCAGGTTTTCCAGATCCAGCCAGTCGCCTTCCGGTATCGCACCGTGTTCGGGTTTCGCCGGGATGATTCGTTTACGCATATCGTTCCTGTCTCCTTCGAGGGGATGCCCGATTCCGTCAGCCTTGGATTAGAACACGTCGCCGGTGCCGGGCGCGTCTGACTGCATCAGCCCAGGCGTGAAACGCGACCGGCAGACCCGTCCGGCAAGCGCCCCGGCGCCACTGGCGTGCAGCAGGCTCGGCTGGCCAGTCCCGAAGCGCAATGCCGGTCTCTTCTTCCAGCGGCGCTACTCGACGCTGTAGCCATGCAGGATCATGCCGCTGGTCAGATAATCCGAGAGCATGGGGTGCCCGAGCAGATAGTCTGCGGTATTCACGTTCCAGTCCTCCCGGGCCTCGGCCAGGGCGTCTTCCCATTCCTCGTAGGCGTAATCGCCCCGCCCCAGCCGGAACAGCGCCACGACCTGCTGCTGCTGCTCCGGATCGAGGTCATTGATGATCGACCGGAATTCGTCGGCCGTGCTGTCGAATTCCTGCTCGGTCAGCGCCACCACTTCCGCGCTGCCTGCCTGCACTTCCGCGTCCTCGGGGATACCCGTGAATTCCCGGCTGTCGATCTGCCGGGCCAGATCGACCAGGCGCTGGATGATATCCGGGTTGACTTGCAGAAGATTGCTTGGTTCGGTCATCGCGACACACCTCCTGGCAGATCCCACGCTGCTTCGAATTGATCAGCGGCCGGCACGGTGAGCAGCCCCGCGCCCATCCCGATACCGTCATTGCAGGCCGCATTCACCTCTGAGACTAGACCAATGATTTCCCCCGATACCACCTTGGCTGTCTGTTTGCACCGATGTCCGCTGGCGCGCCTGGCCCCGGCCTCGCGGCCGCAGCGTGCCGCATGACGGCCTGCGGCCTCTTTCACCGCTCGCGACGTCCGCTTACGGGCCGGACCACGGTATCCCAGCGGGAACACGGCCCTGTTGCAGCGCCTCCAGTACGTGAGCCCGGACGTGTCAAGTTCGGGACGGTACACTGGGCGGGACATCGGCATCGAAGCCGCCGGGCCTGGAGTGCGCGGACAGTGGCGGCCACCCTGCGCGCTCCCCCGCACGGACGGTGGTTTACAGACACCCTTCGAGGAACCCATCATGCGAACCATCCCGATTCTTGCGCTCGCCTCGCTCTCCGTCGCCTGCATGGGGCCGGGCCCCGACGAGGCACTGCCGATCGAACGGCTGGCCAAGGGGCAGCACAGCCTGCAGACAGAACAGCAGTTCGAAGTGATCACCGGGCAGTCTCAATTCCGGCACCTGTGGAGCCGATTCGACGCAGGCGCTCCGCCCAGCCTGGACTTTACCCGGGAAAGCGCCATCGCGGTGTTCATGGGCGAACGCCCCACCGGCGGCTATTCGCTTCACGTCGACTCGGTCATGCACAGTGATGGCGAATTGCTCGTCGAGGTGGTGCTCCAGGCGCCCGGGCCGGAGTGCATGACCACCCAGGCATTCACCCAGCCCTACGAGATGGTGTCGGTGCCGATCGGCCCGACACGCGCCAGTTTCAACACCCGGCGGGTGCTGGTTCCCTGCGACTAGTGGGCCATGCGGGAAGTTCGGTCTCTGCTTAGCACAGCCAGACGCGCCGGAGCAAGGCGGGCAAGTGCAGGAATAGCCACTCTATTTCAAACCTGCCCAACGCAGCGCCGGCGTGTCTGGCGCCGCGATCTGATACCGAACTTTCCGCATGGCCCACTAGCAGACGCCCGGGACGGCCCAGACCGTCCGCGGGCGCCGTTCGCCCGCAGGCACTTGCAACCTGAACCGTTCCTTCGCGTTGCCCTACGTGAAATCCGCGGGTACGTCGATCACGTGATAGCCGTGGTCCTTGATATCGGCGATCGCCTGCGTACCGGACACGTAGACCTTGGTCTGCCCCTCCTCGATGTCGATCGAGGTGACGGGAAGCTCTTCGAGAGGCTCCGGCACCTTGGAAAGGTCGGCGTCCGCGGCCACGACGAAGTGACGGTTATCGGTGGCGATGGATTTGTAGATGTCGAGTTTCATGTGTCCCTCCTTTCGTGAGTGATCTCCGGCCAGGCCGCCTGACGCGCCCTGCCCCTTTCGCTTGACACTGGATCCCCGCCCCTCTGAAACCCGGCACCAGCGCCGATCATCCGCTCCGAGCCATGCCCCCTGATACTGCTGCTGCCACCTACAATCTATAGCAGGGTTTGGGTCGACTTTCTCCGCACTCCCTCCCGCATCGGCAGGACGGCCCTTGCCCCGTGGCCTTGGCCAGGCCCACTAGAAACCCAGGGCCTCGTACTCCATCGCCTGGAAGATCAGGGCCGCGTTCCTGCGCGCAAGCTCGTGGAAGGTGTCCAGGTGGGCGTAAGCGGATTGGTCGATGCCATAGGCGTCGTTGAGGCCGCCGCCAGCCTCCAGGATCTTCTCGATCTGTTCGCGCATGTAGACCAGATAATCCCGCGTGTACTTGGTGACCTCCTCGTAACCGCGCACTGGCCCGCCATGCCCGGGGATGATGATCTCCGCGCCGAGATCCACGAACCGGTCCCAGGTCTCGATCCAGCCTGCGGTATCCGTATCCTCGAACACCGGCAGCATGCGCTCATGGAAGGCCACGTCACCCGAAATGACCAGCTTTCTGGACGGCACCCACACGACGATGTCGCCCGGGCTGTGTGCCGGACCCAGGTTCAGCAACTCGATGGTCTCGCCACCCAGCTGCAGCTCCCGCCGATCCGTGAAGGTCTCGTCGGGCTGCCCGAGGCGAGTGCGGAACGCCTTGTCGCGGCTGCGCTGCTGCAGTCGGGCGAGCAGGGCCGGGCCGTTTTTCTCGATCTCGCGCGCGGCATCGACATGAGCGATGACCGGCACGCCCTGATCCTGCCAGTAGGTCATACCGAGCATCGCGTGGCCCTGGCCATTCTCCAGCACCACGTACTTCACCGGCTGGTCGGTGATCCGCCGGATTTCGTCATGCAGCGACTTCGCGAGCAGGTAGTTGTCGCCGGCATTCACCACCACCACGCCCCCATCGGTGATGACGAAGGACAGGTTGTTGTTGTGCCCCGAGTTCTCGTAGGTGTGTGGCTGCGTGGCGCCGATGGCGGACCAGACCCCTTCCGTCACCTCCTCGGGCATGCTGTAGAGGAACGACTGCGGTGCCTTGTCCGCGACGTACAGGGGCAGCCCGGCGTTCTTCCACTCGAAGAAACCCTCCGCGTAGTTGTACACGTTGGTGTACCCCATCCGCTGCAGCGCGTGCGCGGCCGGCGGGCTGCGCAGGTTCTGGCCGCAATAGACGACGATAGGGGCATCGTGGTCCAGCAACTGTTCGCCGATCCGGAACTCCAGCCAGCCGCGCGGGATATTGAGCGTCCGATGCGAACGGATCTGGCCGCCGGTCAGCGCGACCTCTGTCTGCGTGCGCACGTCGATCACGACGTGGCGGGGATCGTCAGCGATGAGTTTCTTCAACGCGGTGGTGTCGATGTCCGCAACGGCGGCGCCGGCCTCGGCCAGCAGGCTATCCCCGGTCAGGTCCGCCGCCTGCACGGTGGCGCCGGACACCAAGAGGATGATCGGCAAGAGTGTTGTTCGCATCGTGACCTCCAGGGGTTGGATCCCGGAGAGAATAGATGCCCTGCTCTTGCGGGGCCAGGCCTCGCCACGCGGGTCGGGGTCGCCCCGCCCGTGCCCCCCGGGGGTTCCAGCCATCGTCTCCTCGATTTGCACCCCTCGCTTCGACACCCTTTTGACATGCGCTCGCGGCTTCCCTAGCCTTCGGGACCGGCTCGCAGGGAGACGTTGGCTCGACACCGGCGTTCAGGGGGAACTTCGATGGCAAGCGTTCTGCAGGCGGCAACCGGCACGTCCACGGACAGTGTGGTCAGCACCTATCTCAGCACCTATCAGCGGGTGCGAGCCCACTCGGAGCAGCTGGCGGCGAAGCTCACCCCCGAGGACCAGGTCGTTCAGACCATGCCGGATGTGAGCCCGACGAAATGGCACCTCGCGCATGTGACCTGGTTCTTCGAACACTTCCTGCTGCAGCCGCACCTGTCCGGCTATCGCGTGTTCGACGAGGCCTGGCACTACCTGTTCAATTCCTACTACTACACCGTGGGCCAGATGCACGCCCGGCCTGAACGCGGGCTCCTGTCCCGCCCCACCGTCAAGGAAATACTCCGCTACCGCGCGCATGTCGATGAGGCCATGCAGCGTCTCCTGCAGCGGGCGGAAGTCGATCCGGAGCTGGGCTTTCTGGTGTCCCTCGGGCTCAACCACGAGCAGCAGCACCAGGAACTGCTGCTGACCGACATCAAGCACGTGCTGTGGACCAACCCCCTTGGCCCGGCCTATGACGAAACCCTGCCCCCACCTCCCGTCGCGACCGCACCGCCGCTCGAGTTCCTGGACCGGGATGCGGGCGAGTGGGCGATCGGAGCGGACGGCAACGGCTTCTGCTTCGACAATGAGACGCCCCGGCACAGCGTGCGGCTGCCGGCCCACGCACTGGCCAATCGCCTGGTGACGAACGCCGAATTCCAGTCGTTCATCGCGGACGGCGGTTACCGCGATCCGGCTCTGTGGCTGGCAGACGGCTGGGCACAAGTGCAGACCGAAGGCTGGGACCGTCCGCTGTACTGGTCCGGGGATGCGCAGCGCGAGTTCACGCTGGGCGGCTGGAGGGCGTTGCAGCCCGACGCGCCCGTGTGCCACGTCTCCTACTACGAAGCCGAGGCGTTTGCGCGCTGGGCCGGAGCCAGGCTGCCGCAGGAAGCCGAGTGGGAAGCGGCCGCCGCAGCGGTGCCCGTGGCGGGTAACCTGCTCGAATCGGGTTGGCTGCATCCCGCAGCTCCGGGGCGACCCAGTCCGGGTCCGACGCAGCTGTTCGGGGACGTGTGGGAATGGACCGGCTCACCCTATACGCCTTACCCCGGCTTCCGGCCGCTGACGGGTTCGCTCGGCGAATACAACGGCAAGTTCATGTGCAATCAACTCAGTGTGCGCGGAGGCTCCTGCCTGACCTCGACCGATCATGTCCGCGCCAGCTACCGCAGTTTCTTCTACCCCCAGCAACGCTGGCAGATGCTCGGCTTCCGCCTGGCGCGGGACATCGACGGACCCTGATCGCTCAGGGAGCGAACCGGGCGCGCAGGCGCTCGAGATCGGCGTCGGTCCAGCCTTCCGGCTCCATGAGCCCGTACCAGGCATCGATGTATTCCCTGGCCGCGAAGGTGTGCCCAAATCCGGGGGGTGCGGCGCCCGCCGCCATGTCTGCCGCGAGTTGCAGCATGGTCACGATCGGGTACCAGCGCAGGTCCGGGGAGACGTCCGGCCCGCGGGGCTCCCGCATCCAGGCCGGCTGTACGTAAACGGACGTTGGATCGAAGAACGTGATCGGGTCGCTGGCATGCTGCAGGTAGCCGATGCGGAACGGGCCCCACTCGGGGCCGGCGGCATCGAAACCCTGCTCCTGGTTCATGAAGCGGACCACGGCCCCGTCGCGAAAGCGCGGCAGCCACGCCGGCGAATCGGGGTCGCGCTCGCGGGTCACACTGCGCCAGGTTTCGCTGCGAAACGGCGGACCGCTCCACAAAGCGCCCTTGAAGGGATCGTTGATGATGTCGTAGACATCGAAGGAACGGTCGGAGTTGAGTGCACCGAGACTCAGTCCGTGCAGGTAGAGATCCGGACGGCCGTCGCGCGGCAGCGAGGACCAGTAGCCGTAGACCTTGCCGAACAGGGCCCGCGCCGTTTCCACTCCGTAATCCCCCTCCACGATCAGCGACAGCGGACTGGGCAGGTAGGAGTACTGCGCCGCCACCGAGGCGATGTCGCCACGCTGCAGGTATTCCACCGTGTCCAGCGCGGCCGGGTCCACCCATCCCGTTCCCGTCGGTGTGACCAGCAACAGCACGGAACGCTCGAAAGCGCCGACCCGCTTGAGTTCTTCCAGGGCCAGGCGCGCGCGCTCCTCGGGGGATTCGGCGGCGTTCAGCCCCACATACACCCGGATCGGCGTTCGCGCGGGTTCGCCGTGGAAGGCGCTCAATTCCGCCGCCGTCGGCCCCGAGGAAATGAAGTTGCGACCCTGCCGGCCAAGATCCTGCCAGTCAATGAACGAGGCTGCACTGCCGACCTGCATGGGATCCGATGGGCGTGGCAGGTCATCCTGGATCAGGGCGTCGAGATGCTGATAGGAGTTGTCCGCCGCGCGCAGGGCAAGCGTGAATATGACCCCGTCGATGACCGACCAGAACAGTGCGGCCGCGATCAGAACCCCCACCACGTGGGACACATGCGGCGCCACGTAGGGCTGGAATCGCTTCGACAGGAACAGGAACGTCCGCTTGAACAACCGTGCGACGAACAGCACCAGACCGAAGATGAGCAGCGTCATTACGGCCACGGTGACCGGCTGCACCCCGCCGACCTCCTCCATCCCCATCAGGGCGCGCACCGAGTTCTGCCATTCGGTGGCCTGCCACAGGAACGCGACCGCCACCACGGCACAACCCGCGGCGGCCAGCAGCTTGATGATCCATTCGGCCCGGGGACCCGGGACGGGAAACTCCAGGTAGTC
Organism: Thioalkalivibrio sp.; assembly: GCA_003553165.1. Classification (GTDB taxonomy): domain Bacteria; phylum Pseudomonadota; class Gammaproteobacteria; order Ectothiorhodospirales; family Ectothiorhodospiraceae; genus Thioalkalivibrio. The sequence continues at coordinate 517 of PUOZ01000134.1, read as the reverse complement.
CCACAGCCAGCGGCCGAAGAAGCCGACCGCGTACCCGGCGCTGAAAGACACCCCGGCAATCAGCCCCTGGACCAGCGGCGGTCGCGGCACCAGGCTGGGTGTGAGGGAGAGCGCGAAGAACAGTGTACCCACCAGCAAACCCACGACGGAAAACCGGCCGATCAATCCCATGCGCACATCATCCTCGCCCCAGAACTCTCCTGTGCCCAGCATATCCATCATGTGCCCCGATAGGAACCGCCCCCCGGACACCGCATTCCTTCATGGCCCACAATAGCGCAATCTTCCTGACCCAAGGGGACCCCCGATGACCCTGCGTGAAGCAACGGCCAGGCATCCGCTTCGGGTGGCGATCGCCTTCCAGGGGGCGCTGATTCCGCTCGCTTTCCTGTTCGCCGCATGGCTCGGTGTCCCGCTCCTCGCACAGTTCCAGTGGACCGCGGGGGCTGTGCTCGCCGGCATTGCCGCCACCCTGCCCATGCTCGGCCTGCTCGGCCTCCTGGCAGTCAGCGACCTG
>PUOZ01000184.1 GCA_003553165.1 Thioalkalivibrio sp. | reverse complement strand
GTCGTGATTACCGTGCTCGACCGCGATGGGCGTGAGTTGCGGCGCACGCTGACCCTGGAGAACCGGCGTGAACTCCTGGGCGAGGGGCAGTTCCTGGAACGCCTGGGTATCCGGCCGTTCCGGCCGGTGCTCGAGCCGTTGATCGGCACCGTCGAACGCGGGAGCCCTGCCGCCGAGGCCGGCCTGCAGGCCGGGGATCGCGTGCTCAGCGTGGACGGCGAGCCGGTCGCGTCCTGGGCCGACTGGGTGGCCGCCATCCAGGCCGCTCCCGAGGAAACCCTGCGGGTGCGGGTCAGCCGCGCCGGCGGCAGCCTGGAACTCCAGGTGAGACCCGCGCGCGTCGAGATCGAAGGAGAATCGATGGGCCGCATCGGCGCGGGTGTGGACACGGATCAGCCACAGATCCGGGAGATGTCGACGCTGATCCGGCTGGGCCCGGTGGAAGGTCTGGCCAACGGTGCCGCACGCACCTGGGAGGTCAGTGTCCTGACCCTGCGCGTCCTGGGGCGCATGATTACCGGCGAGGCCTCGGTCAAAAACATCGCCGGACCGGTTACAATCGCCGAGTTCGCGGGCATGACCGCGATCATCGGGATCACGGCCTTCCTTGGTTTCCTCGCGCTGGTCAGTGTCTCGCTGGGGATCATCAACCTGCTACCCATCCCGGTGCTGGATGGTGGTCACCTGATGTTCAATCTGGTGGAGTGGATCAAGGGTAGTGCGGTCTCCGAACGCACCCAGCTGATCGGCCAGCAGCTGGGCCTGGTGGCCATTGCGGGATTGATGCTCCTGGCGTTGTACAACGATTTCACACGCTTGTTCGGGTAACCAGGCAGCGTTCGCAGCCCATCGATTTTGGCGACAGATTAATGACTCGACTCCTTTTGCAGGCATTGACGCTGTACGGACTGCTGCTGGCCTCCGCAGGGCTTTGGGCGCAGTCCTACGTCATCGATGACATCGAGATCGAGGGGCTGGAGCGCATCACCGCGGGCACCACGCTGACGTATCTGCCGGTTCAGGTCGGGGATGCCTTCGACGACGCACGTAGCGCCGAGGTCATCCGAGCACTGTTTCAGACCGGCTTCTTTTCCGACGTGCAGTTGGCGCGGCGGGGCAACATCCTGGTCGTCATCGTCCAGGAGCGTCCGGCGATCAACGAAATCCGTTTCACCGGCAACCGCGACATACCCTCCGAGGGACTGACCGATGCGCTCCGAACGGTCGGGCTGCAGCGCGGCCGCGTGTTCAACCGGACCATCCTGGACCGGGTCGAGAACGAACTGCGTCAGCAATACCTGGCCCGTGGCCGCTATAACGTGCAGATCGACATCGAGATCACCGAGTTGCCGCGCAACCGGGTTGATGTGGACATCACGATTGCCGAAGGCCGTGTGGCGAAGATTCGCGAGGTGAACGTTGTCGGCAACGAGGCCTTCGACAATCGTGAATTGACACGCCGCTTCGAATCGGGGGTGCCGCGGTGGTGGGCCTTCTTCAGCCGGCGGGACAATTATTCCCGGGAGAAGCTTTCCGGCGACCTCGAACGTCTGCGCTCGCGCTACCTCGACGAGGGCTTCCTGAATTTCGATGTCGATTCGACGCAGGTGACCCTGACGCCGGACCGCAGGGATATCTACATCACCATCAACATCGACGAGGGTGACCGCTTCACCATCGGCTCGGTCGGTCTCGCCGGGGAGATGGTCGTGCCTGCGGCGGAGTTGGAGGAGCTGATCACGGTGGAGCCTGGCCAGATCTTCTCGCGCCGACGTGTCGTCGATTCGGCCGAGGACATCACCCGGCGCCTGACTCTCGATGGCTTTGCCTTCGCCAACGTCAATCCGATCCCGGAGGTGGACGAGGACGCACGGACAGTGGCGCTGACCTACTTCGTCGATCCCGGTCCGCGTGTCTATGTCCGGCGCATCTCCATCACGGGCAATACCCGCACGCAGGAGAGCGTGTACCGGCGAGAGCTTCGGCAGATGGAAGGTGCCTGGTTCAACGGCGAACAGGTGGACCGGTCTCGCGTGCGGCTGCAGCGCCTGCCATTCGTGGAGAGCGCGAGCATCGAGACCAGGCGTGTCGCAGGCAGTGATGACGAGGTGGATCTCGAGATCTCAGTGACCGAGCGCCTGTCCGGGGCGGTTTCACTCGGTGCCGGCTACTCCCAGAACCAGGGCATCCTCCTGACGGCAAGCCTGAGCCAGGACAATTTCATGGGATCCGGCAATCGGGTGACGGTGTCGGTCAGCAACAGCCGGGTCTCGCAGCTGGTGAATCTCAGCGTTCTGAACCCGCATTACACGATCCACGGAGCCAGCCGGGGTTTCTCGATCTTCTATCAGAAGATCGATGCGGAGGAGGCGAATGTCTCGCGGTTCTCGTCCGACCGCGGGGGAGCGAATGTCACCTATGGCATCCCGTTCTCTGAATTCGACACCGTCAACATCCGCCCGGGCTTCGAGAATGTGCGGATCAACACGGTCCCGACGACGCCAACCGAGATTACCGATTTCCTTGATCGTCAGGGCGACAGGTACAACCTGTTTTCGCTGGAAGTCTCGTACACGCACGACACCCGCGACCGCGTGATCTTTGCGTCGTCGGGCCGGCGGCATCGGCTCGGGTCGGAGATCACGGTCCCGGGGAGCGATCTCGAGTACTACCAGCTCACCTACAGCGGCCAGGAAATCTTCAAGCTCTCCGACACCTACTCCCTGAGCCTGTCGGCCGGTTTCTCCTATGGTGACGGGTACGGCAGCACCGGCGAACTGCCTTTCTTCGAGCATTTCTTTGCGGGTGGTATCCGTTCGGTGCGCGGATTCGAGGACAACAGCCTGGGTCCGCGCGACAGCAATCGGGACCCCTACGGCGGGGCTTTCCGGAGCACTGCCTCGGTGGAACTGTATTTTCCGTTGCCCTTTGCGGCCGATAACCGGGCCGTGCGCATGAGCAGCTTCGTCGATGCCGGCCAGGTCTACGAGAGTTTCAGCGATTTCGATGCCGACGAGATCCGGGTGTCGGCGGGCCTTGCCTTGACCTGGATGTCGCCGGTGGGTCCGCTGAGCTTCAGCTACGGTGTCCCCCTGCGCGAGAAGGACGGGGACGACACGCAGAGCCTGCAGTTCCTCCTCGGGGCCAGCTTCTGAAGCCGCGCCGCCTTCGATCGTGAATCCAACCCGTCATGCAGGAAGTTGTATGAAGACAAGAACCGGTATCGTCCTCGGGGCCCTGCTGCTCGGCATCCTGCTGTGGCCCGGCGCGCTGGCGGCACAGAACGTGGCCTTCGTGACCATGAACAAGATCCTCGAGGACTCGCCGCAGGCCGCCGAGGCCATGCGGGAACTGGAGCGCGAATTCTCCCCGCGCGATTCCCAGCTGGTCGCCGAGCGCGAGGAACTGCAGAAGCTGCGTGATCGGCTCGAACGCGAGGGCGAATTGATGACCGCAAACCAGCGTGCGGATCTGGAGCGCGAGTTCACCGCCCGTTCCCGCGAGTTCCGCAGGGCCCAGGAGAGCTTCACCGAAGACCTGAACGTGCGCCGCAACGAGGAGCTGGCCAAGCTCCAGCGCCTGATCAACGATGCCATCATCGCGCTGGCCCGGGAACGCGAAATCGACCTGATCCTGACCGAGCGCAACGTGCTGTATTCCAGCGATCGCATCGATATCACGGATGACATCATCGCCGCGATGCAGCGCCTTCGCTGAGCGCCGGCTCTGGGCGAAGGCACCGGTCTGACGGCGAGTTCCGCGGAGATTCCGTCAGCGAGAGGTCTGAGCCCGTCGCGCATAGGCAGCCACTGCGCTATCGGTGGAGGAGCCGGTATACTCGGGAGCGGCGAAATCGTCGATGCTGTAACCAGCCACACGATGGTACTGGTGCCGCGGTCGGCCAGAAAAGGGGCAGTACGCCTTCGGCGTGCCGCAGCCCACGACGCGTGCATGGAACCATAGCCTGGCCGCATTGCGGCGCCTGGGCAGGAAGCGACCTTGGGGGTTCGAAGGCGACGTCGTCGCAGCGATCCCGGAATAGAAACAACAAGAACAGGTGACGGCCATATGGAAGGTCTGGACATCCACGAGGTGATGCGCTATCTGCCGCATCGGTACCCCTTCCTTCTCATTGACCGGGTCACGGACTACGAGCCGGGAAAATATCTCGTCGCGCTGAAGAACGTGAGCATCAACGAACCGTACTTCCAGGGTCATTTTCCGATCAAGCCGGTGATGCCGGGGGTCCTGATCCTCGAGGCCCTGGCGCAGGCGACGGGACTCCTCGCGTTCAAGACCGAGGAGCATCGGGGGGTCAACCAGGACAAGAAGCAGCTTTATCTTTTCGTGGGCATCGATCAGGCGCGCTTCCGGCGCCAGGTTGAACCGGGCGATCAGCTGCGGCTTCGCGTCGAGCATATCCGGACGGTGCGGGGCATCTGGAAATTTGCCGCCGAGGCCCACGTGGGCGACGAGCTCTGCGCCTCCGCCGAACTGATGTGCGTGGGCAAGGAAATCGAGTGATGATCGACCCGCGCGCCGATATCCATCCCAGCGCAGAGATCGACCCCTCGGCGCAGGTTGGCCCGTACTCTGTGATCGGAGCAAACGTGCGTATCGGCGCCGGGAGCTGGATCGGTCCCCACGTGGTGATTCAGGGTCCGACAGAGATTGGGCAGGACAATCGCATCTATCAGTTCGCGTCGATCGGCGAAGCCCCGCAGGACACGAGCTATCGCGGAGAACCCACGCGCCTGGTGATCGGTGACCGCAACGTCATTCGGGAGTCGGTCACCCTGAACCGGGGCACGGAACGCGGTCGCGGCGAGACCTTGATCGGTCACGACAACCTGATCATGGCCTACGTGCATATCGCCCATGACTGCATCATCGGCAACGGGATCATCTTCTCGAACGCGGCCTCCCTGGCCGGCCACGTAGAGGTGCAGGATTATTGCACCCTGGGCGGTTTCACCCTGGTCCATCAGTTCTGCCGGGTCGGCTCCTACGGCTTCACCAGCATGGGGTCCGCCCTAAACCGTGATCTGCCTCCCTATTGCCTCGCCAGCGGCAACTATGCCCGGCTGATCGGGATCAACAAGGTGGGGCTGCGCCGAAAGGGGTTCAGCGAGGCCAGCATCAACGCTCTGCACCGGGCCTTCGCGGAGGTGCTGCGCGGGCGGAGTGACCGCAAGTCCCGCGTCGCCAGTCTGATGGCCGAGACCGACGTACCCGAGGTTCGCAATCTGCTTGAGTTCATCCAGGGCAGTTCGCGCGGCATTCTGCGCGCCGGGCGCGGCTGAGTCTGAGTCCCGCGAGAGCCTCAGCGGGCCGGTTCCGGGGGTATTCCCGGTGCTAACGCTCATGCATCGTGGTCGTGAAGCACCCCCGATGATGAAAGAGGCGTAGGCTGGAAGAGCCCGAAGGCCGTTATCCGCCATCTGGCGCCAGCGTTGCCGCAGGCGCCGGGGCGGTACGAACGCCGTGTGGCGGATGACGCGGCGCTCTTCCGCCCTACGGGTCGCCCCGGACGCGCGCCGCGTTCTTTCACGTTAACTCGGATGCTGCGGCCGGGTCTGGGGCGTTTCCCCAGGGTTTCAGGGCTTTGAAGCCGCCTGCTCGACGGTCTCGATGGCGTCGGCAGCCGTGTCGCGAACCTCGGGGTCCGGATCGTCGAGGCAGGGCCTGATCAGGTTCAGGATGCCGGGTGCGCCGGTCAGCGAGAGCGCATGGCAGGCGTCGGCGCGGATACGCGGCTCCTGGTGCCGTGTCAGCGGGGCCAGGCCGTCGGCAAGTCCCTTGAGAAGATCACCGGTCTCGTGCAACTCCTCCAGGGTCGCCATCACCCCGATGCGCACGCTGAGGCCGCTCCGGGGGTCGCCGAGAAGTTCCACGAGGCGGGGTAGCAGCGCAGGGTCCTGTTGCACGCGGGCAGCCACCTGCGCGCGCCGCCCCGTAGCGAGGAGATCCGCCAGGTAGTGGGTCATTCCGTCTTCCCGTCCGGCAAGATCGGCCCAGTGCCGCAACTCGGCCGGAGTGTGCAGGCCCGGCAATTCGAACGGGCCGATCCGCATCCAGGGGACCGCGCGCACGCCGAGTTCCCGCGCCAGCGCCGGCTGGACTGCGATGTTCACCACCTCGAGTCGCCCCAGGGCGCCCTCCTTGATCAGGGTGCCAAGTCCCTCCAGCACCCCGGCGCAGTGCGGACAGCCTGGCGCGACCAGCAGGAGGGCCTCGACCGCGGCACCGATGGTTTGGGTTGGTTGGCTCATCTTCGGCTCCCGGCCCGTCTTCGCGGCGCCATGCGATCTCACGGATTGACCGTCACCGGTGCGACGTTCCAGATGTCGCGGCAGTATTCGCCGATCACCCGGTCCGAGGAGAAGCGGCCGATCCGGGCGACGTTCAGGATCGACATCCGTGTCCAGCGGTCCCTGTCGCGATAGGACCGGTCCACGTCGTCCTGGCAATTCACGTACGCCTGATAATCAGCCAGAAGCAGGTAATCGTCCTGATTCAGGAGGTGGTCCACCAGCGGACGGAAGAGATTCCGGTCCCCGTGGGAGAAGAAGCCGTCCCGGATCAGGCCGATTGCCTCGCGCAGCTCCGTGCTGTTCTGATAGTAATCGAAGGGACGGTAACCCGATGCCTTCAGGGCCTGCACCTCGGGCGCGCTCAGCCCGAACAGGAAGAAGTTCTCCGCCCCGACCGCCTCCCGGATCTCCACGTTGGCGCCGTCGAGGGTCCCGATGGTCAGCGCGCCGTTCAGCGCGAACTTCATGTTTCCCGTGCCCGATGCCTCCTTGCCGGCCAGCGAGATCTGTTCGGAAAGATCCGCGGCCGGATAGATCTTCTGTGCCACCTTGACATTGAAATTGGGCACGAACACGACCTGGATCGACTGGTTCACCGCGGGATCGCGATTGATCACCTCGGCCACCGAGTGGATGAGCTTGATGATCAGCTTGGCCATGAAATAGCCGGGGGCCGCCTTGCCGCCAAAGACGAAGGTGCGTGGCATAACGTCCGCTCCCGGGTTCGACTTGATGCGGTTGTAGAGCGTGATGATATGCAGCAGGTTCAGGTGCTGGCGCTTGTATTCGTGGATGCGTTTGACCTGAATGTCGAACATGGACTGGGGATCGACGATCACACCGGTGTGTTCCGCGATGTAGCGGGCCAGAACGCGTTTGCGGTCGAGCTTGATGCCCTGCCACTCCTGGTGAATTCCCGGATCGTCCGCGTACGGCTCCAGGCGGCGCATGCTCGCGGGATCGCCGGCCCAGCCCGGTCCGCTCAAACGCGTCAGCAGTTCACAGAGCCCGGGATTACTGAGGTTGCCAAAGCGGCGCGGGGAGACGCCGTTGGTCTTGTTGTTGAAGCGCTCGGGCCACAGGGTGTGGAAGTCGCGCAGCACGGTTTCCGCCAGCAGGTCGGTGTGCAGCTGGGCCACGCCGTTGATGGAGAAGCTGCCGACGCAGGCGAGGTGGGCCATGCGTACGAAACGCGGCCCGTTCTCGTCGATCAGGGAGACGCGGCCGATGATGTCGTGATCGTGCGGGAAACGGATTCGCACCTCGTCCAGAAAGCGCCGGTTGATCTCGAAGACGATCTCCATGTGGCGCGGAAGCGTGGCTGCGAAGAGTGGCAGCGGCCAACGCTCGAGTGCCTCGGGCAGCAGGGTGTGGTTGGTATAGGCAAAGCTGCGTGTCGTCACTCCCCAGGCGGTGTCCCAGTCGAGCCCGTGTTCGTCGACCAGCAGGCGCATCAGTTCGGCGACTGCGATCGAGGGGTGGGTATCGTTGAGTTGTACCGAGAATTTCCTGTGAAAATGTTCCAGGCTAGCGCCGGTTTGTGCGTAGAGGCGCAGCATGTCGCGCAGAGAACAGGACACGAACAGGTAGCCCTGGATCAGGCGCAGCCGCTTGCCGGTCTCCGGCTCGTCGTTGGGGTAGAGCACCTTGCTGATGGTCTCGCAGCGGATCT
>PUOZ01000083.1 GCA_003553165.1 Thioalkalivibrio sp. | reverse complement strand
TCAGCGCGCAGGAGCGCAACGAACTGATCCAGCGCCAGGTTCAGCTCGAGGTCGATCGTCTGCGCCTGGACCAGCCGTTCATCGTGCGCAGCGTGGACTACCTGCAGCAGGCGATCCGGCTGGACCTCGGACGGGCCGAGCACATGCACAGCGATCGCGGCGCCCGCGAGGTGTACTGGATCATCGTCGAGCGTCTGCCGGCTACCCTGCTGCTGTTCGGCACCGCGAACCTGCTGGTGTTCTTCGCCTCGGTGTTCATCGCGCTGGGGCTGTCGCGACGCTACGGCAGCGCGCTCGACCGCTCGGTGATCGCGCTGGCGCCCAGCTCGGCCGCGCCGGGGTGGTTCTACGGCATTTTCCTGATCCTGATCTTCGCGTTCCTGATCCCGATACTGCCGGCCGGCGGCATGGTCGACGTGCCGCCGCCGGAGGGCACGCTCGCCTACGCGGCCAGCCTGCTGCGGCACATGCTGCTGCCCGTCGCTGCGATGTTCCTCTCCACGATCTTCATCTCGATCTACTCCTGGCGGACCTTCTTTCTGATCCACTCCAGCGAGGACTACGTCGAAATGGCCCGTGCCAAGGGCCTGCCCTCCCGCATGATCGAGCGCCGCTACGTGCTGCGCCCGACGCTGTCGCCGATCATCACCAGTTTCGCGCTGATGCTGATCGGCCTGTGGAGCGGTGCGATCATCCTCGAGCAGGTCTTCAACTGGCCGGGGCTCGGCACCCTGCTGTTCCAGGCCATCGGACACCGGGACACGCCGGTGATCATCGGGACGGTCGTGATCTTCGCCTACCTGCTGGCGGTCACGGTGTTCCTGCTGGACATCCTTTATGCGCTGTTGGACCCGCGCGTACGCGTGGGGACAGGCTGATGCGGAACCGGCGCGCACATCGGGGAGGGAGGACATGAAGCCGCTGCTCGACGGCCTGCGCCGCCTGGGCCAGTACCCTTCGGCGCTGGTGGGGCTTGCGATCATCTTCGCGCTGGTCGGCACCGCCGTATTCACCGTCGTGACCATCCCCTACGGCCAGGCGCTGGAACTCTGGCGCGGCGGCGAACCCTGGCGCATGCACCCGGTGAATGCGCGCCCGGTGTGGGTCGACCGGATCGCGGGCAACAACTCGCCACGCACGATGGTCGTCTCCAGCGCTGACGCGGTCATCGAGCAGGAACCCTTCGTCGGCGGCAGCCGGGTGCGCATCCCGCTGGACTTCGACTTCGGGTATGCCGACTTCCCCAGCGAACTGAACCTCTTTCTCACATCGACGCATGTCGAGCGAGAACCCTTCGTTCGACTGACCTGGGAGACCCCCGACAGCCGGGAGTTCATCCTCGGCGGCCGCCGGCTGGCGCGTGAGGAGCGCGTGTCGATCTCGCAGGACTGGGAACTCGAGCGCCGACTGGGGCGCGTGCCTCACGTCGGCCTGTTCGCCGGACCGGCGGAGGACGGACCACCGCAGGTTCTGGAAGGACGCTACCGCCTCATGCTCGACGTGATCCTTTTCGAGGAGGATGCACGCATCGACGCGGATCTGGTCGTTTACGGGCGGGTGCACGGTCTCGCCGGCACCGACCACCAACGCCGGGATCTCATGGTCGCACTGCTCTGGGGCATTCCCGTGGCGCTGGCCTTCGGCCTGCTCGCAGCGGTGGGCACCACGGTGACGACCCTCGTGATCGCCGCCGCCGGGGTATGGTACGGAGGTTGGGTCGATGCGGTGATACAGCGCCTGACCGAGGTCAACATCATTCTGCCGATGCTGCCGATCCTGGTGATGGTCGGCACGCTGTACTCGACCAGCATCTGGGTGATGCTGGGCGTGGTGATCGCGCTCGGCATTTTCAGCGCGGGCATCAAGATGTACCGCGCGATGCTGCTGCCGATACGGGAGTCGCCGTACATCGAGGCCGCAAAGGCCTATGGTGCCGGCAACGCGCGCATCATCCTGCGCTACATGATCCCGCGCATCCTGCCGGTGCTGATCCCGACCTTCGTCACGCTGATCCCCTCCTTCGTGTTTCTCGAGGCCTCGCTGGCGCTGCTCGGACTCGGCGACCCGGTGCTGCCGACCTGGGGCAAGGTGATGAACGATGCGCAGACCCAGAGCGCGCTCTACCACGGTTTCTACTACTGGGTGCTGTCGCCGGCGGCGCTGCTGATGCTCACCGGCCTCGGATTCGCGATGCTGGGCTTCGCGCTCGACCGGGTCTTCAACCCCCGCCTGAGGACGATGTAGACGATGGCCGGCGAACCCCTCCTCCGGGTCGAGGACCTCAAGCTGCACTACCGCAGCGGGCGCGGCGTGGTCCGTGCGCTGGACGGGGTCAGCTTCGATCTCCGCCGCAACGAAGCGCTGGTGGTACTGGGCGAATCCGGCTGCGGCAAGAGCACGCTGGCGAAGGCATTGATGCGCCTGCTGCCGCGGAACGTGCAGCACTTCTCCGGCCGCATGCTGGTGGACGGCGTGGAAACCATGGGCCACTCGGAGGAGCGGTTCCGGCGCGAGGTGCGCTGGGTGCGCATCTCGCTGGTGATGCAAGCGGCGATGAACGCGCTGAACCCGGTGGTACGGGTCGGCGAACAGGTGGCGGAGCCGCTGCGGGTGCACCGCGGCTGGTCCAATCGACGGGCGCTGGACCGGGCCGCCGAGGTCTTCGGGCTGGTCGGCGTCTCCGCGGACTTCCTGCAGCGGTATCCCTTCGAGCTTTCCGGAGGAATGCGCCAGCGGGTGGTACTGGCGATGGCCCTGGTCACCGAGCCGGACCTGGTGATCATGGACGAGCCCACCTCCGCGCTCGACGTGCTCACCCAGGCCAGCATCATGAACGCACTGAAGCGCATCAAGCAGGAACTCGGAACCAGCTTCATCCTGATCACCCACGACGTCTCGACCTCCAGTGAGCTCGCGGAGAGGGTCGCGCTGATGTACGCCGGCCAGCTCGTGGAGCTCGCCGATGCAAAGGACTTCTTCCGGGAACCTGCCCACCCCTACTCGAAGCTGCTGATGGCCAGCGTGCCCCGCCTGCACCAGGAAGAGACGCCGGTGCATATCCCGGGCCAACCGCCCAATCTCCTCGATCCACCCGAGGGCTGCCGGTTCGCCGACCGCTGTCCGTCGCGGTTCGATCGCTGCGACCGTGATCCGGAGACGTTCCGCATCGGTGAACGGCGAACGGTGCGCTGCTGGCTTTACGCGCAGGGAGCCAGGACATGAACGCATCCGCCAGGGAAGTCCGTTCATCGGTACCCGGGCCGGTGCTCTCCGCCCGCGATCTGCACACCTGGTTCGAGTTGCGCCAGTGGGGTTTCCTGCGCGTTGGCTCGGTGCGCGCGGTAGACGGCGTGAACTTCGATCTGCAGACCGGCGAGGCAGTGGCCTTCGTCGGCGAGAGCGGCTGTGGCAAGAGCTCGCTCGCGCGTACGCTGCTCGGCCTGCACCAGCCCACGCGGGGCGAGGTGATCTTCGAGGGCCGATCGCTCGGAACGCTGGACGGCGCGGAGCGCAAGGCCTACCTCGCGCGGGTCGGCTACGTGCAGCAGGACCCTTACGGCGCACTGCCGCCGTTCATGGACGTGCGCCGCATCCTGCACGAGCCGCTGATCGTGCACGGCGTGCGCAACCGCGCGGAGCGGGACCAACGCGCCCGGGAGGCGCTGGAAGAGGTCCGCCTGTCGCCTCCGGAGGATTTCCTGTCCAAGTTCCCCCACATGCTGAGCGGCGGGCAGCAGCAGCGGGTCGTGATCGCACGCGCCCTGATCCTGCGTCCCGCGATGATCATCGCCGACGAGCCCGTCTCGATGCTCGACGCCTCGGTGCGCGTGGAGATCCTGCAGCTCTTGCGGCGCATCCAGATCGACCATGGTCTGACGCTGGCGTTCATCACCCACGATCTCTCCACCGTGCGGCATTTCGCGGAGCGCATCTTCGTGATGTACGCGGGCCGGATCGTCGAGCAGGCGGAGGTCAACGAACTGCTGAACCATCCGCAGCACCCCTACACCCAGGCGCTGCTTGCGGCGATCTCCGACCCGGATCCCGACAACGCGCGCCAGCAGCGGGAGGTGCCTCCCGGCGAACCGCCGAGCCTGCTGAAGCCGCCGGCCGGCTGCCGCTTTCACCCACGCTGTAACCGGATGATCGCCGGCACCTGCGACCGGGAGTACCCCCCCGATCTGGAACCACGCCAGGGCCACGGCACAGCCTGCTGGCTGTATCGCTGAGGATGCCGCCGGAATGCGCCTTCTGCTCGGTGGCCTGGTCAGTATGCTCGCGGGCCTGGCATTGCTGCTGGCCCAGGTCAGCCGGGCGATCGAGCCCGGCCTCGCGTTATCCCTGATCGCCTACGCCGCCGCCTTCGGCGGCACAGTCGTCGGGATCGCCGGCCTGATCCAAGTCCTGTCGGTCCGGCGAATGGAATAGCAACAAAGCGGCGCAGACGCCCATCCCGCAGGAGGCGAGCCCTCTCGGCGACCTGACGCCGGGAACCATGGGCCAAAGGCTGGCCTCCCACAGAATGGAGATCATGGAAACATGCAGCAACCCTGGAGGAGACGATGACCTTGAGCGTTGCGGTGATCGGAAGCGGAATGGCAGGGCTTGCCGCAGCGCATTTCTGCCGCGAGGGTGGCTGCGCGGTAACGGTGTTCGAGGAACATCCCGACTGGGGCATGGATGCGCACGCAGTACCAGTGTACGGCGCACGCGTGGACGTGCCCCTGCGAGTGATGAACGCCTCGGCCTGGAACAGCGTTCTCTCGCTGGCCGCCGACGTCGGCGTCAGCACCTATGACATTCGCACCTTCATTTCCTGCAGCCGGTCCGATCGCAGCACCTGGTTTCGGAGCGGCCGCTTCCCGCTGACCGATTGGCACTTCGTGGGATCGCTGCGCTACCTGGACCGGCGCGCCCTGAGCGTTGCACGAACCCTGTACCGCCTGTCCCGCGGAGCGCAGAAGCTCTCCAAGAAAAACACCGACATCTCCCTGCAGCGTTACCTGGCCGGCGAGGACTTCGATCCGGAGGTCTGGCGGGGACTGGTGCTGCCGATGCTCACGACAATCTGCACCTGCGACGAGAAGCACCTGCTCGATTGGCCAGCCGGTCAGCTGCTCTCCCTGTTGCAGGACATTCTGAACGGGCCGGGGCTGGTCCGGCTTCAGGGCGGCACCTCGGCCCTGGTCAACGCGCTGTCCCGCGACCTCCAGCACTTCAGCGGGAGCCGCGTGATCGGGATCGTGCGGCGGGGCGACGCGGTGTCCGTCACCAATTCCCGGGGAGAAGGCGGCCTGTTCGACCGCGTGATCCTGGCGACCCAGGCCAACCAGCTCGACTTCCTCGACGACGAGCAATTCGGAAACGAGCGTGAAGTGCTCTCCGGCATCCGGTTCGCGGACGGCGAACTGATCACGCACACCGACGAGCGCTTCATGCCGCGGGATCCGCGCGACTGGACCGCGTTGAATTTCCGGACCGACGCGGACATGGACAGGGTGATGTTCACCGTCTGGATCAATGCAGTCGAGGCGGGCATGACCGCCGACGCCCCCGTCTTCCAGACGTGGAACCCGATCTTTCCGCCGGCCGACAAGAAGATGATCGATCGAACGCCCCTGCAGCGTGCCGTGGTTCATGCCGGAACCGAGGCGGTGCTGCAGCAAATGGACCACTGGCATCGCGCGCCCGGACGGCGCGTGTTCTACTGCGGGTCCTGGGCCTACGAGGGAGTGCCGCTGCTGGAGACCGCGGTGCAGGCCGCAAGGCGGGTCGCCACGCTGGCGATGGCACGCGACGGGGCGTCCTGACCAGGGGCCGCTACCAGTCGGACTGCGGGCGCAAAGGACAGAAACCCAAGTGCCTGTAGCGAGTGAAGTGGGATAACAGGAGCAGCCCAAGACCGTCAGGCTCCTGGAGAGAAATGCCGTACACCGAAACCACACGAAGGAGAAAGCCATGATAAAAATGAAAAATCTGCTACTACTCATGCTTGGAATGGCGCTGCTCCCGTTCGCCGCCGTGGCCGAGCAGCCCAATGACGCTGCGGCACTTGAGGGGGTCGAACACGGCAAAGTCGTCTTTGACATCAACAACTCGAGTGCGAGTTCCCTGAACCTATACCTGGCAGTCATCCGCGAGACCCACGACGATCTGGTCAGACAGGGCGTTGAACCCGACATCCTGCTCGCCTTCCGGGGGCCGGCCGTGACCTTGGTATCGACGGATCGGGAACGGCTCGATCTCACCGATTTTGATGCCCTGGACCAGATCGCCGATCACATCGAGGACCTGCAGATGCTCGGCGTGCGGATGGAAGGCTGCGGCGTTGCCACCCGGTTGTTTCAGATCGACAACCAGACCCTGCTGGACGGCATCGTGCCGGTCGGCAACACTTTTGTATCGCTGATCGGCTACCAGGCCCGGGGATACGCGGTCATTCCAATCTACTGAGCCCGACGAGCGTCTCTTTGACGCTCATTGCCATCACCCGCACCGCCGCGACCATTACTGCGGCCATGGGCCACTGCAAGTCGCTGGCGTGAGGCAGGAGTCCGGCGGACTGAGGGGTCCGGCGGACTCCACCTTTTCACCTCTCAAGCGCACGCATAGAACATGGTGGTGAGTTTGGCGTAGCCGTGCCACATCCGTTGATGCGCCGGCGGCGGATCGTGATTGCGGTTGAACCGTAAAAGCCTTCAACGCACCGATGCGGCCGCCGCCAACCATTGGTACTTCGCTCGATCCGGGATGATGTTCCGGATACCGCCCTTTGGGTCTTCCACGTCTCCCTTGTAGCGCGGGAGGAGGATGACGTGCAGGTGGTCGATGCTCCTTCCCGCAGCCCGGCCATCGTTGTTGCCGACCGTGTAGGCATCGGGCCGACTGCCCAGGAAGGGTAGCCTCAGCACGGTTTCGATATGATCCTTCGGCCGCTCTCGCAGGTAGTCGCGGTGCAGCATGTTCCGGTACAGGTCGTTCATATCCGTCGTTTCGATGGCCTGACGGACGCCGTGAATGGCGTCGAAGTAGTCCGACTGCTCCGCTTCGTTGAGGTCGAATAGGGAGACCACGTGCCGCCTCGGAATGATCAGCGCATGCCCCGGATTGACCGGGTTGGTATCGAAAAGGCCGATGAACGAACGGTTCTCGAAAATGAACGGGTCGGCAAGGCCGGCGGAAACCCGGCAGAAATAACAGTCCTGGTCTGGTCGGGCGCTGTTCATCGAATAACCTGGATGGGATTGCATCGGAGTGGAGGCCAATTCTAGCAGCCTGTCGGACTTGGGTGCCCGTAGCGAGACGCCCGGGGCGTTTCGGTGCCAGTGACCGACCCGTAACCGCCTCCAGACGCTCCACAAATGATGTGCTACCCAGCGGTCTACCGGTACGGGTGTACCGCTCGATCACCTCGTCGCTCTCAACCGATTCACCCGAGAGATCGCTCGACCAGTCCGCGACCCTTTCCAGCATCGGCCGTACGTTCACCAAACGCCCGTCCTTGTACTCCAACGGTCGTTCATGATTCCTTGACGCACGCGAATACCGTGTACTCCTCTTCCCCCGAATCGTACCGTCCCTCGTGCACGGCGAAGCCCGTTTCGCGCAGAACCCGTCTCCAGGTGTCCAGGGAGAAGATCCCCAGGGTCCAGTGATCGGTCTCGATGCGCAGGCGTCCGTGATCGCGAATGAGATACAGGATCGTCGTCTCATACTGCTCATCCGTCGGGTCGGGATCGTAGACATTTTCCACGAAGACGATATCCAACCCGTCCCGCGTGGCAGGAGTGGCGGTGGTCCTGTTCTGTTGGAACGTCTCGGGCGTCACGTCCGGAGTGGCGACCAGAACGCCGCCCGGCTTCAGGTGGACATGCGCGGTACGCAGCGCCGCCGCAAAATCCGTCAGGCAATTCATATGCGAGATCGCATCGTCCATCAGCACGGCGTCGAACGTCCTTCCAAGCCTGCACGTCCGCATGTCGTCTTC
>PUOZ01000026.1 GCA_003553165.1 Thioalkalivibrio sp. | reverse complement strand
GACCTGGAGCTGGCCAACGGTTTCCACGAGCTGAACGATCCCGCAATCTTTGCCGCCCGGTGTGACCAGGACTGCGAGCGTCGGCGCCGTAACGGGCAGGCGATCCCGGAGGTGGATGGGTTCTTTGCGATGGCGATGCGTTCCGGGTTGCCCGACAGCGCCGGCGTCGCGTTGGGCGTCGATCGCCTATTGATGTGCCTGCTGGGAGAGACCGATATCGCCCGGGTCATCGATTTGCCATGGGGCCGTGCCTGAACCGGTCAGGCCAAGGCGATCCGTGCGACCTCCTGGCGAATTCTCAGGAAGGTTTCCGGGGCGAGGGCGGGGGCGAACTGCAGGGGATGATCGGGCAGCAGCAGGACCACGGAGGAGCCCAGGTTGAAACGCCCCATCTCTGCCCCGCGCTGCAGGCGAATATCCTGGTCTCCGTAATCGGTGCGGCTGATGACGCGGCCGGAAGGCGGGGTGACCTCGCCCGCCCAAACGGTTTCGATGGAGCCGACATTGATCGCGCCGATCAGGGCCATGGCCACGGGGCCGATCGTGGTGTCGAAAAAGGCGACGACGCGCTCGTTACGGGCATACAGGCGCGGGGTATGGGCGACGATGCGCGGGGCCACTGAGAAGAGCCGTCCCGGAACGTGCAGCATCGTGGTCAGGCGACCCGAGACCGGCATGTGCAGCCGGTGGTAGTCGCGCGGTGCCAGGTAGACGGTCAGGAACGATCCGCGTTCGTAGCGCCGGGCCAGGTCCGCGAAGCCGCCAAGCAATTCGGTGACGGTGTAGCAATGCCCCTTGGCCTGAAAGATCTGGCCGTGCTCGATCGGTCCGAAGGCACTCACCCTCGAGTCTGCAGGGCTGACGACGCTGTTCTCATCGCCTTCGAGCGGTCTGGCGTCTTCCCGCAGTGCCCGGGTGAAAAGCGCATTGAAGCTGGGATAGCGCGCCGGGTCCGGTTCCGCCGCCTCGGTCATGTCCAGCTGATACTGCCGGATGAACCAGCGCAGAAGGACCTGGACCCGGGGCGATTCCCAGCGCGCAATCCGGTGCGTGAGTCGGGAGATCCCGTGGTGCGGCAGTAGCCGGAGCAGTTGCGCGAGAAGGGTGTCGAGGATGGCCATAGCGGTGGGGTCCGTGAACTGGGATTGCCGGGCGCAGCGCCCGTCTGGGCTGCCGGGCTCTGGGTTTTCGGTGAGCGTGGCGAGCGTGTCGTGTCGGGTGAACAGCGGCCCGAATGCGATCAGTCAGGACTAAAGTGCACTGGCGAAGTCGAAATCCAGCTGTTCGCTGGGAGGTTGCACGAAGTACCCCTGTACCAGGTTGACCTCCATGCCGAACAGGATCGCTAGGGTCTCGGCGTCCTCGACCATCGGGACGATGACCTGCCCGCCGGATTCATGGATCTTCTGCGCGAGCTCCTTGACGGATTCCTGGGCGGCATCATCATGAGCGAGTCTGCTGACGTAGGCACCGTCAAGCCTGATCAGGGCTGCGCCAACCTGTTCGAGGAGCGTGAACGGGTCAAGGCCGTTGCCGAAGTCCCCGATGCACAGACCGACTCCCATCTCCTTCAGCCCCTGGGCCGTTGCGATCGCGCTTTCCAGTTGGGTCAGCAAGGTGGCCTCCTTGAACTCGACGACCACGTTCGCCGGCGGTACCTTCGATCGGTCGAGAAACTGCTGCAGCCACGCCACCACCTGCTTTTCTTCGAGGGATCCCTGGCTGAGTCGGACGAAGAAGGTCGTGCGTGGATCGCGTTTCAGTTCCTTGGAAAGCGACCCGACGGCGTGCTGAATGATCCAGCGATCCAACGGCGCTGCAACCCCGCTGCGCTCCGCGGCTGGCAGAAAATCGCCGGGTTCGTAGGTTTCGCCCCCCTCCGACTCGAGCCGCACGAAGACATCGTATCGGGGCGAGTCCTCCCCCCGGAGGCTGACAATGGGCTGATAGAGAAGCTTCAACCCGTTCTGTTTTACCGCGTCCTCGATGCGTGTCTTCCAGATCCTGTCTCCTTCGGCGTCGCCCTGTTGAATCCCCGGGGGGCCGCGGAAACGGAAACAACCACCGCCGCTGGCGCGGGCCTCGGCAAACGCCTGTTGGCACCGATCGAGGAGTTCCTGGGCAGACGACTCCGTATCGTCGGCGAGCACCACACCGCAGGAGAGGGACTCGGCGATGGCGACCTCGTCGTTCCCGGCGCGGATGGTCTGGCCCCGGGCCTGCTTCATCAAGACGTCGAGCAGTGCCTCGATCTCCGCGCGCTTCGCATCGGACAGAACGACCCCGCAGTGGCTTTTCTCCAGGCGGGCAATGGTCGCCGACTTCGGAAGGCCCTGTTTCAGCATTTGCTGAAGCGCATCGCCAAGGATGTCGAGCGCTTCGCTGGGTTGCCGGTCCTTGGTATCCAGTGCGCACACCAGCAGGCCCAGAGGTCGCTCGGAACGGGAGGTGTCCGCAAGCATTCGTTCGACCGTTTGCAGGAATTCCTTCTGTCGGCGGATGCCATCCATCGGCTGCGGAGTCGGTGGGGGACTCGTCTGGGTCCCGCTGTCTGCCGCTGCTGCTGCGCGGGGCTGTGTGGCCTGTTCCTTTGCTGCGCCGGGTTTGCCGGTGCCTGGCGGTGGGCTCTCCCGGGTCGGGTCGGAGAAGTGCCCCAGGCCACGGTCGGTGCCCAGCGATGCAGTTGCGGGGCCGCTCAGTTCCTGCAGAGCGGGATCCCCGCCGGAAAACGACAGGTGAACGACGGTGCAGGGCTCTCCCCCGATGACCGCTCCGGTGAGGAGGAGATCGGCATCGAATGTCTGGCCGCGACGGGTACGCAGGGTCAGCGTCTCGCAGGTTTCCACGTTTTCGGGCTGATTCTGCCGGACGCGGAGGATGTGGCTCAGATCTTCGTGCTGATCGGGCACCACGAGATCCTGCAGGGTGAGTCGATCCAGGCTCTCGCTGAGCTCCATTTCGAAGCAGTCCCGCCAGGTGTCGTTCGCGTAGGTCGCCACCCCCTGATGAAAACAGGCGATGGGATAACGGGAACTGTCCAGCATCAGCAGGTAGCGCCGGTCGGCTTCCTGCAGCAGCGTTCGGAGATGGTTGATCTCCCTGCCCTTGTTGAGGTACTCGACGGCCTTGAGCGTCATCGCCGCCGCCACTTCGTGATTCTGCGTATCGACGACCGCGAAGGCACCGCTTTCCACCGCGCTCAGGCGCAGTTCCTGCGCGCGGTCGGTGAGCATCACGATCGGGGTCTGGCGACCAGCCCGATGCAGTGCCTCGGTGAGCTCTTCCAGGCCAAGATCCATGCCGGTGTCGATCAGGACGACTGCATCGAAGCGATGGCTCTGCAGCAGCCGCTCCAGGTCCCTTGCGTTGCCGGCCTGTTTCGGGCGCACTGCGTGACCGCGGTAACGGATACGGCCGATGACCTGCCCGGCAGGTTCCGGGTCTCGGGTCACAAACAGAACGCTAATCGAGTTGATCATCAATGCCCTCTTGCGGCCTTGCGCGCGGCGCCTGCGCGTTGATCGGCCGGCGGGGTTTCACCGAATGGCCCCTGCGCGTCCGCCAGCGGCCTTCGCGGCGTTCGTGCCACCGCAAAGCCCGATTATACGAAAGCCCACGGACCAAGTGCGCATCCCTGCGCGCATCCCAGCCTTTGCGCTGCGGCTCCTGCAACCGGAATGTTGTAGAGTGCGGCAATCCGCGTGGGGATGCCAGCATGAGCGTGAAACCTTGACGCCGCTGGTGTGTCCTGGTCAGTCCGCGCGGTTTCCGGCAACTTCGTTCCTGCAGGCTTCCTATGGATCCGGTCACAGATCTGCGCACGATCCGCGATTTCATTCGTTTCGGCGCCAGTCAGTTCCGAGCCGTCCGGCTGAGTTTCGGTCACGGGACCGATAACGCGATCGACGAAGCGGCCTGGCTGGTACTGCATGCCCTGGCCCTGCCGCTGGATCTTCCGGAAGCCTGGTGGGACAGCTGTCTGGCACCCGCCGAGCGGCGCCGCGTCGAAGCGTCGCTGCGCATGCGGATTGCCACGCGGAAACCCGCTGCCTACATCACCCGCGAGGCCTGGTTCATGGGACTGCCGTTTTACGTCGATGAGCGTGTCCTGATCCCGCGTTCGCCGATCGCTGAGCTGATCGAGGCAGGCTTCAGCCCATGGCTCGACCCCGATACCATCGGCAGTGTGCTGGACCTCTGCACCGGAAGCGGCTGTATCGGACTTGCAACGGCCACGGTGCTGCCCGAGGCCGAGATCTGGCTCGCCGACGTGTCGCCCGACGCGCTCGCGGTGGCACGTCGCAACGTGCGGGAGCATGGTCTGGAAGAACGCGTGACGCTGGCTGTCAGCGATGTCTTCGAGGGTCTCTCAGCCGCGCCCGGGTTCGACCTGATCGTTTCCAACCCGCCATACGTCGACGCCGGCGAGATGGCGACACTGGCGCCCGAGTACCGGCACGAGCCGTCGCTGGGCCTTGCCGCGGGGGCGGACGGCCTGGACATCGTCAGGCGCATACTGGCCGGGGCGAAGACCCGGCTGAACGCGGGGGGCGTGTTGATCGTCGAGGTCGGCAACAGCCAGCCGGCGCTGGAGGCCGCCTTTCCGGAATTGCCGTTCACCTGGCTGGAGTTCGCCGGGGGCGGCGAGGGCGTCTTCCTGCTGGCACGGGACCAACTGCCTGGCTAAGGGGCCATTCCACCGTTGCCGCGTCGGGGTTCAGCACTGTTCCCAGGGCAGGCCGTGAAAGCGCCAGCCCGCAGTCGTGGAACGGCGGTGCTCGCTGTCCAGCGGCCCTTCGAACCCCTCGTCCACCGAAAAGACGTTGTCGATTCCTTCCGCGATCAGAGCCTGTCCGGCAGCCAGCGACCGTTTCCCGCTGCGGCAGATCAGAAATACGGCGGGGGCGTCCTCGCCCTCGTCACCGATGCCGCCGAGGAGCAGTTTGCGGACCTGGGCAACGAAATGCGGGTTTTCGACCCAATCCGGTTCATCGATCCAGGGAATGTGCACCGCTCCGACGGGGTGGCCCACGAACAGGTATTCCATGGTCGAACGGATGTCCACCAGGAGATCCCTTGGGCGTTTCTCCAGGCTTTCGAACGCCTGCTGCGGCGTGACTCTTCTCGGGAGTGCTGCGGTCATCGCGGTCCCTCGTTGGTGACCATCAATCGGCGTCGCCGGCCAGGATGCACGGCCGCGGCGGGAAGAACAACCCGCTCCACCTGGCTCCTCATGCGGCGACGGTGCAGTCGCGTCCGCGCTGCTTGGCCTCATACATCGCCTGGTCGACGCGTTTGAGCAGGGTGGAGAGCGTCTCGCCATTGAGGTATTCCGTAACCCCGAGACTGATCGTCAGCCGGCCCGGGCCGGGGAAGTCCGTTTGCGCCACCCGGGCCCTCGTAGCCTCCGCGAGCCATCTTGCATGTTCCCGGCCGGTCTCGGGCAGCAGGATCATGAACTCCTCACCGCCCCACCGGGCCAGCACATCGGTACGGCGGATTTGCTGGCCCACCACGGCGGCCATTTCCTGGAGCACCGTGTCGCCGACGTCGTGTCCGTAGGTGTCGTTGACCTGCTTGAACCGGTCGATGTCGAACATGATCAGGGAGAACGCCGTCCCATAGCGGCGCGCGCGCTCCGTCTCGAGGTTCAGGGCCTCCTCGAACTTCCAGCGGTTGTAGAGGCCGGTCAGCCGGTCGTGGGAAGCCTGGCGTTCCAACTCCAGCTCCAGGCGCCTGCGCTCCGAGAGGTCCACTCCAAAGCCCACCAGGAAGACCTCGTTGGCGAGCTCGACCCGGTTGCCCGTCAAGTAATAGGGGATCGGCCAGCCATGGCGCGACAGGAGTCCCGCCTCGACATCGCCCGACCCCTCGTCCAGCGTTTTCCTGATTGCCGCGGCAACCCGGTGCCGGTCGGCCGGGTCGACGCATTCGATGGCCCTGTGTCCGCCGATGCCGTCCGCCGGTATCCCGATGACCGTCTCGAGATTCCGGTTCCAGCGGATCGGACGTCCCCCCTCGTCGAGGAGGAAGAAGATCGCGGGCAGCCCCTCGAGTACCGTCTCCCCGAGATCACGTTCGTAACGAAGCTGGTCTTCCAGGGCCCGGCGTTCGGTCACGTCCTGGACGGTGCCCCGCATGCGCAGCGGCTTTCCGGCGGCGTCGCGCACGATGCGGCCCCGTTCATGCACCGTGCGCTGGCTGCCATCCGCGCGCAGGATCCGGTGCTCCAGGTCGTAGTCACCAGGACCGTTAAGTGCGAGGTCGATCGCAGCGGTCACCCGTTCCCGGTCCGCCGGATGAACGAAAGACAGAAAGTCGCTGTAATTCGGGCTGAAATTGGCGGGCTGCACCCCGAAAATGCGATAGACCTCATCCGACCAGGCGAGCGTCCCGCCGGCGATGTCCCAGGTCCAGTTACCGAGTTGCGCGATCTCCTGGGCTGCAGCCAGTTCGGACTCGCTGCGCCGCAGTGCCCGTTCCGCCACCTGCCTGTCCGTGATGTCGCGGATCACCGCCTGCAGGATCGGACCTTCGGGGAGATCGACCCGGCTGAGCATGACCTCGCTCGGGAAGGTGCGTCCGTTCAGCGCCCGGCAGAGCCATTCATAGGCCACCGACCCCTGTGACAGCGCCTGTTTCGTGTAGCCATCCGCGGCCTCCCGCGAGGTTCTCCCATCGGGCTGGAATTCCGGCGAGCAGCCGCCGGGATGCCGGCCGATCAGATCGGCTGGCCCGCTGGCGCCAAAAAGGGCGACGCTGGCAGGGTTGCAGTGCACGATGACGCGCTGGTCGTGGAGCACGATCGCATCGCGGGAGGCCTCGAACACGGCCTTGTACTGGGCCAGCGTGCGTTCCCGGAAGAGGCGCTCGGTGATGTCTTCGATGGCCACGACCGCGCCACAGACCTCGCCCGCGCCGTCCTTCAGCGGTACCGCGTGTACCTGTGCGAAGAAGGGACTGCCGTCGACGCGTCGAAAGGTGTCCGTGCCGCTCTCCAGTGGTTCACCGGTGGACATGACGCGATAGATCGGGCAGTCGGAATCGTTGTAATGGATCCCGAGATCGTTGGCATGGCTGGTCAGCGAGTGGCTCTCCTTGCCCAGTACGGCGTCGGGTGCGGCGAAGCCGAACAGTCGTACGGCGGCCTGGTTCACGAAGGTGAACCTGCCTGCGCGGTCGATGCCGAACACGCCCGTGGCGAGGTTGTCCAGAAGCATCCGCGACAGGTCGTGGTTTGGGAGAGTGGCTGGCGAGAACCCTTCGTGCTGCCCGGTAACGGACATGACGCCTCCTTCCTGCCCTTGAAGACGGCGTCTCTCCGGGGCGCGCTCAGATTGCTTTCATCATACGCCGTTCCTCGGCGAAAAAGACCGCACCGGGCTTGCGCGGGTTCCATAGGGTGCTTTTCAGCATGGATTTAACGATTACGGGCGCGAGCACCCCTCGGGACGATAAGCCATGGCGTTCGGCAGAACGGTCGGAAGAGGGCAGTCTGGACAATACCCACCGCAGGCAGGCTCGGGCTACACTACGCCGATGTCGGGAAACAGCTTCGGAAAGTCATTCGTCGTCACCACTTTCGGCGAGAGCCATGGCCAGGCGCTGGGAGCCATTGTCGACGGCTGCCCTCCGGGTCTTCCTTTGTGCGAGGAGGATCTGCAGGGCGACCTTGACCGGCGCCGCCCCGGGCAGTCGCGCCACACCACCCAGCGCCGCGAGCCGGACCAGGTACGCATCCTCTCCGGCGTGTTCGAGGGCCTGACCACGGGCGCTCCGATCGGGCTGCTGATCGAGAATGTCGACCAGCGGTCGAAGGATTACGGTGACATCAAGGACCGCTTCCGTCCCGGCCACGCCGACTACACCTACCACCAGAAATACGGGTTTCGGGATTACCGGGGCGGCGGCCGCAGTTCCGCGCGCGAGACCGCGCTGCGGGTGGCGGCCGGCGGTGTCGCGAAGCGATATCTGGCGCACCGCTATGGTGTCGAGATCCGGGGCTGGCTGTCGCAACTCGGGCCCATCCGGGTCGAGTACCGGGATGCGGCCGCCGT
>PUOZ01000305.1 GCA_003553165.1 Thioalkalivibrio sp. | reverse complement strand
CTCCGACACCACCGGTGTCACCGCCGTGACTGACCGGAATCCGGATCACGAACACGGCGCCCCCTTCCGGCTGATTATGGCATTCAATCATACCGCCATGTTCCTCCACGATCTTTTGCGCGACCGCAAGGCCCAATCCGGTGCCACGCGGCTTGTCCGTCGTATAGGGCTCGAAGATGCGTTCCAGGAAGTCCTGGCGGATCCCGGGTCCATTGTCGGCGACGCGAAGCTCCACGCGGCGGCCGTGGTCGTCCTCGAGACTGCGGGTGGACACGCGCACCTCGCCGCCGGACCGTCCCTGCACCGCCTCCAGGGCATTCTTGATCAGGTTGTGCATCAACTGGCGCAGGCGTCCCGCATCGGCGCGGATGGTCGGCACCCGGGGGGCGAGGTCCAGCACCACCCGTGCGGGCTGCCCTTCGCCGTCATAGAGTTCGCAGACGTCGCGCAGCAGACCGTTCAGGTCCAGCGGCGCAAGCGCGAGGCGCGGCGCCTGGGCATAGTCGCGGAAGGCATTGACCAGCTTCTTCATGGCCTCCACCTGCTGCACGATGGTCTGAGTGGCACGGTCGAGCATCTCCCGGTCCGCCCCCTCGAGGGTCTTGCCGAGCCGGCGCGACAGCCGCTCCGCCGACAGCTGTATCGGCGTCAGCGGATTCTTGATCTCGTGCGCCAGACGCCGGGCGACCTCGCCCCAGGCCGCATCACGCTGGGCGCGCAGAAACTCAGTCATATCGTCGAACACGATGGCATGCAGCCCGCGGTTGTTGCCGGGGTTGGGCAACCAGACCGCACGGGTCATCAGGACCTTGCGTCCGCTGCGCGTGAAAACCACCACTTCGCGCGACCACTCCTTTTCGCGTCGGGTCAGGGCGTCGCTGATGGCATCGAAGAACTGGGCCACCAGCGGACAGTCCTCGTCGAATTCAGAAGGGAAGCGGTTGTGTCCGGCGCGCAGATCGCACTCCAGGATCTGGCACGCGGCATCGTTGGCGGTACGCAGCCGCAGGCTGCCGTCCAGGGCCAGCACCCCGGAGCGCAGGTGCTGCAGCACACTCTCGAGATAGGCGCGTTCCGCGTCCAGCAGGCGCCGACTCCGCTCCGCTTCCTGCCGTGCCTCGCTCAGCGTACGGGTCATCGCGTTGAAGGAGCGCACCAGAAATCCGAGTTCGTCGTCCCGACTCACGGCCAGGCGCGTGCTGTAGTCGCCCGAGGCCACCAACCGGGTGCCCTCGGCGAGATCGGTGACCGGCCGCACCAGGCGCCGCGCCACCAGCAGGGCCGCCCAGAGCGCCGCCATCAGCGAGATGGCCAGGGCCAGGGACATGGTGAAAATGAAGCCCTGCTTGATCGGCCCCCGCAGGTAGGCGAATTCCCGATAGTCGACGAACGCGTCCTCGACCCGGACCGCCAGTGCGCTCATGCGCGGATCCACCGGATAGATTCCCTGCAGGATCCGACTGTCCGCGCCCGGGCGACGGTCCCCGGCGGTGGCGACGACGCGGATCACCAGCGAGCCATCCGGCTGGGGCTCGAGCCGGGTAAAGGGCTGCCCGGGGCTCATGCGCAGCAGGATGTCGGCACCGGGCGGCGATGGCAGGCGGCGGATCGGGCTGTCGGTGCTGGAGGCGATGATGCGGTTGTTGGCGCCGACCAGCGTCAGTTCCTGTGCGTTCAGCTGGGCGCGGACGTCATTCAGCGCCAGCGGCACCAGGGCCTCGGATATATCCTCCAGCTGGCGCATGATCGCCTGCGTCTCCCGCGACAGCTGCCGCACCCGCAGGTCCAGCGACGAACGCGACAACTCCAGTGCGTCCTCGAGGGCGCCGTCGACGCGCACATCGAACCAGGAGTCCACGCCCTCGTTCAGAAACTTGAAGGAGAAGTAGTAGACCACCGTCGCCGGCAGCACCGCGACGAGCATGAAACCGAAGACCAGGCGCAGTGTCAGCCGGCTGCCGGGCACGCCGTCCCGGTTCTGGACGATCAGGCGGGAGAGCTGATAGATGATCAGCGTACCCAGCACCACCAGCACCAGGCCATGAAAGGCCAGCAGCCAGAGGAACAGCCGCTCGAAGCGGTCGGAGTTCTGTGCGGCGTCGCCCATGACCACCAGTGAGGCCAGCAGCAGCAGGAACAGGACCACCATGCCCAGCAGGCCCCAGGGGAAACGCCTCATTCCAAAGACCACCGATACCACCCCAGTTGTGTCCCGTAGGCACCCCGCAGCCGCGCATCCCATTGCAGGGGCAGCGGCAGGGCCGTGTGGTCCAGCTGCACTCGCGCGGCCAGCGTGTAGTCCAGGCCGGGGCGCAACGCGCCACGATCGACCTCCAGCACCACGCGGCCGAGGCGTCGGGCGAGCATCTCCAGCGCATCCCCCACGGTGGGAGCGAAGTCCATCTGCTGCCGCTCGAGATCCGTGACCACGTAATGCCGGCTCAGCGCGTAATACTCGAGCCGCACACCCTTGCTCGCCGACTGCAGGGTGCGCTCGCCAAGGATGCCGCGCGCGCGTTCAAGGCGAACCTCGGAACGGAAGTTCACCACCACGCCGCTGGCCAGCGCATCCGCCAGGACGTCCGGCAGGCTCATGTCGAGATACAGGCGCACCAGCAGGCGGTTCTCGTCCTGCCAGATGTGATCCGCATACCTGATTTCGGTCGCCATCGTGGCGGAAGGCACCAGCAGCATCAAGACCAGCAGGCCGAAGAGCCATCCGCGCACGACCTCAGGCCCCGCGCGCCAGCAGTGCATAGTAGAAGCCGTCCATACCTTCCGTACCCAGGGCAATGGCCCGCCCGACCGCGCGATCGATGCCGCCCGGAAATGCGAGCGGCTCGGCCCTGGCATCCGCTGTCCGCGCCAGCCATGGCGCCACCACCCGCTCGTTCTCTGCGGCCAGCAGCGAGCAGGTCGCGTACAGCAGGCGCCCCCCCGGACGCAGCAGGTCCCAGGCCGTTGCCAGGAGCTCGGCCTGGCGCGCCGCGAGATCGCCGACGTCGCCCGCGCGGCGCAGCAGCTTGATGTCGGGATGCCGGCGGATCACGCCGGTCGCGGAGCAGGGAACATCCAGCAGGATCGCGTCGAACGGTTCGCCGTCCCACCAGCTCTCCGGGTCGGCGAGATCGCCGATGTGCATCCTGGCGCGGTATCCGAGACGGCGCAGATTCTCGCGCACACGGCCCATGCGCTGACCGTCCACGTCCAGCGCGGTGAGGTCGAGATCCCCGGCCACCGTCTCGAGCAGATGTCCGGTCTTGCCGCCGGGCGCTGCACAGGCGTCCAATACCCGCTCACCCGGCCTCGGCGCGAGCAGCAGGGCCGCCCATTGGGCCGCCGCGTCCTGCACCGACACCAGTCCTTCGGCGAATCCCGGCAGTCTGTCGACATCCAGGGGCTCGGCGAGCGTCAGGGCCGAAGGCACCAGGGCGTGCGCGGCGGCGGTCAGGCCGGCCTCCGCCAGCCGCTCCAGCAGTTCCGCCCGCTCGATGCGGGCCGTATTCACCCGCAGGGTCATCGGTGCCGGCTCGGTGGAGGCCCGCAGAAGCTCCTCCCAGGTATCGGGAAAGGCGTCGCGGATTCCGGTCACGAGCCAGGACGGGCATGCGTAACGCATGCTGGGGCTCCGGTCCATCGCGGCCGCAAGCTCCACGCGTTCGCGCAAGGCTCGGCGCAGCAGCGCATTGACCAGCCCGACGGCGCCGGGCCGCTGGATGGCGCGGGCCAGCTCCGCGGTCTCGCGCACCGCCGCGTGATCGGGTGTGCCGAAATGGAAGATTTCCGCCAATCCCTGGCACAGCAACACCCGCACCACCGCATCACGCGGCTTCAGCGGATGTTCCAGCATGCCCTCGACGATGGCCTCGAGCCTGATGCACCAACGGACCGTCGCATAGGCCAGGGCCCGGACCCATGCGGCATCGCGCGGGGGCAGATCGGCGGTCTCCTCGATCAGCGCGGCCGTCAGCGACTCGCCCTTCAGGATGACCCGGCTGGATGCCTCCAGGGCCTGCCGGCGGGGAACCCACCCGGTCCGTCCACGGCTCACGCGACGCCCCCGAGAACCCGGCCCGCCAGGTCCCCGCCATGCGCCCAGGCACTCGCCGGGATCGGTTTGCGGCCGGGCAACTGCACGGTCTGCAGGCGCAGGATCCCGTCCCCGGTGGCCACATCGACGCCGTCCCGCCGGGCAGCGAGGACGGTCCCCGGCGGCACGTCCCCGGGAACGGCTTCACCAGGCAGGGGCCGCGCCGCATGCACGCGCAGGACCCGGCCGTCGAATGCCGTCTGCGCGACGGGCCAGGGATTGAAGGCGCGCACCCTGCGGTCAATCGCGCGCGCCGACTCGGCCCAATCGATCCAGGCCTCTCCCTTGTCGATCTTGTGCGCGTAGAGCACGCCCTCCCCAGACTGCGGCCGTGGCGCCAGGCTGCCGCCGAGGATGGCGTCCAGTCTTTCCAGGAGAAGATCCGCACCCATCGCGGCAAGCCGGTCATGCACGCTGGCGGCGGTCGCGTCGGCTTCCAGGTGGAGATGTCGGCAGGCGAACACGGGACCGGTATCCAGCCCCGGTTCCATCTGCATCAGGCAGACGCCGGTCTCGGTATCGCCGGCGAGGATGGCCCGTTGAATCGGCGCCGCGCCGCGCCAGCGGGGCAGCAGGGATGCATGGATGTTCAGACCGCCAAGCGGCGGTATCGAAAGCACGGCGCGCGGCAGGATCAAGCCGTAGGCTGCGACAACCATCAGATCCGGTGCGAGCCCCGCGAGATCCGCCTGCGCCTCGGCTGGCTTCAGCGAGGCCGGCTGCAGGACCGGGATGCCAGCCTCCTGCGCCAGTTGCTTGACCGGACTGGCGGTGAGCCTGCGGCCGCGCCCCGCCGGCCGGTCCGGCTGGGTGTAGACCGCGACCGGCGGGCGCCCGGCGGCGATCAGTGCCGCCAGGGCAGGTACCGCGAATTCCGGCGTTCCGGCATAGACGATGCGCCGGCCTGCGGCCATCAAAGGTTGACAGCGGAGCCGGCCAGCGACGTGCGCTCCGACGGTGCCCTCGCGGTCTGCTTCTCCAGCTTCTTGCGGATGCGGTTGCGCTTCAGGGTGGAGAGGTAATCGACGAAGAGCTTGCCGTCGAGGTGATCGATCTCGTGCTGAACGCAGACGGCGAGCAGGCCGTCGATTTCCATCTCGAAGGCTTCGCCGTCGCGGTTGAGGGCACGCACGCGCACGCGCTCCGCGCGCTGGACGCGTTCGTAGAAGCCGGGAACGGAGAGGCAGCCCTCGTCCATCTCCTCCTCACCCTCGCGGCTGAGGATCTCCGGGTTGATCAGGCAATGCGGCGCACTCTGGTCGTCCGATACATCGGCCACCAGGATGCGTTTCTGCACATTGATCTGCGTGGCCGCGAGGCCGATGCCCGGCGCCGCGTACATGGTCTCGAACATATCGTCGACCAGGGCGCGGACGCCATCGTCCACCGCATCCACCGGGCGGGCACGCAGCCGCAGGCGGGGATCGGGAAAGTGAAGAATTTCTCTAAGTGCCATGGATAAGACCTCGATCTCGAAGTACTGTGCCGGCGCCGTTTTTCTGCTAAGTTTTACTCGAGCTTACAGCCGCTGCCGGATGCTGAATGCAGTATATTGGGTCAGCGTGCCATTTTACGAGAGAACCGGGGACCGTCGCGGGCACTCCGCAAGCCGAACGGCCGGCATGAATCCGGCGCCGGACTTGAGACAACGGAAGGCGACGGGAATTCGCGATCGCACGCTCGCGTGAAATGGGAACCGCAGGGGAATGCGGAAAAACCCGATGTCCAGTACGCGGGCATATGACCAGGGGGAAGTCGATGTTCTTTGCAAGGGCTGTTGCAGCATTGATGCGCGGCGCGGCTGCCGTCCTGCTGACTCTGGGGATGGTCGCCTGTGCGACCGGACCGGAGCCCGCGGCGCCCACCGTGATCCCGGCACCGGCTGCCGAACCGGCACCCGCTCCCGAGTCGGCACCGCAATTCCGGGCGCGCGCGCCGGAACGTTACGTGGTTCAGGAGGGAGACACGCTGTGGGACATCGCCAACGTCTTCCTGCGCGACCCCTGGTACTGGTCGGAGATCTGGCTGGTCAACCCGCAGGTACGGAATCCGCACCTGATCTACCCGGGCGACGTGCTCAGCATTCATTTCGTGGGTGATCGACGCGGGGTGATGGTCGACCTCGCGCCCAGGGTGCGGATCGAGGCGCTGGACGAGGAGCCGTTTCCCATTTCGGCCCTGCAGCCGTTCATGTTCCGCGCGCGGGTCGTTGATGAGGAAACCCTGGCAAAGGCACCCTACATCGTTGCCGCGCAGGACGAGCGCGTGATCTTCGGCCCGGGCGACCGCGTGTACGTGCGCAACGCCCCCGATGCCGCGCGCTGGGACCTGTATCAACTCGTGCGCAGGGACCGCATGCTCGTCGATCCCGACACCGGAGAGGAACTGGGCGTCGCGACCATCCCCATCGGAGAAGCGGAGGTCGTCCATGGCGGCGAGATCGCCACCGTCATTCTGCGGGAGGGGCAACGCGAGGCCGTACGGGGCGATCGCCTGATCGGTTTCGACGATGACCCCGATCTGCTGTTCGACATCAGCCGCCCTCCACCCGGAGCCGAGGGCAGGGTGATCATGCTGTTCGATGCCATCACCCAGATCGGCACCCTTCAGGCAGCCGTGATCAACCGGGGTGAGCGTGAAGGTATCCGCAACGGCCAGGTGTTCGCGGTCTGGGAGGCGGGGCGCGTGGCGCGTGATCCGGTCAGCGGCGTGGCCAACGACACGGTCCAGCTTCCCGAGGAAGAGATCGGCAACATGATGGTGTTCCGGACCTTTGAAAAGGTGTCCTACGCGCTGGTGATCAAGTCCATCCGTCCCATCCGTGAAGGCTTCAAGGTCCGGCACCCCTGATCCGGTCACCGAGGCGGCGACGGAACGGCTGCGAGATTGGCTCGGGCTGCTGCATACACCGGGCCTCGGACCCCGGCGCGTGGCCCGACTGCTGGAAACCTTCGGAACTCCGGCGGCCGCGTTGCAGGCCGACGCACGCGCATGGGCGGCTGTCGGCGTCACCCGCCACCCCTCTGACGGTACGGCCCTGGGCGCACGCGAGGCCGGGGTCGACGCCGACCTGGCCTGGCTCGCGCGGGACGTCCGGCATCACATCCTGACCCTGGACGACCCGGCCTACCCGCCGCTTCTTGCCGAGCTGCCGGATCCGCCCCCTGCACTCTATCTGGTCGGCGACCCCGCCCTGCTCCGCCGTCCGCAGATCGCCATCGTCGGCAGCCGGCAAGCGACGCCGCAAGGCCTTCGCCATGCCGAACGGTTCGCAGAGGCGCTGACCAGTGCGGGCCTGACAGTAACCAGCGGCCTGGCTCTGGGCATCGACGGGGCGGCCCATCGCGGAGCACTGGCCTGCAGCAAAGGCAGCACCGTGGCGGTGGTGGCCACCGGCCCCGACCGGGTCTATCCCTCGGCGCACCGGCGATTGGTCCACCGGATTGCCGATCAGGGTCTGATGGTGTCCCTCTGGCCGGTGGGCACCCTGGCGCGCCCCGGTCACTTCCCGCAACGCAACAGAGTCATCAGTGGCCTCACCCTGGGCACCCTGGTGGTCGAGGCGGCGCTGCGCAGCGGTTCCCTGATCACCGCACGGCTCGCTGCGGAACAAGGCCGCTCGGTGTATGCGATCCCCGGATCCATCCTCAGCCCGGTCAGCCGTGGCTGCCACCGGCTGATCCAGCAAGGTGCGCAACTGGTTGAATCGCCGGATGACATCCTCGAGGACCTGGCCGACTGGCTGGGGGTGCCCGGACGTGCGCCGCCCGACACCGCGGCGCCCGCAGACGCCGCCAGTCTGGACCCGGAACACGAACGGGTACTCACACTGATGGGATTCGATCCGATCGCGCTCGAGGAATTGCTGCAGCGCACCGGATTGACCGTGGCGGCGCTTTCCTCCATTCTGGTTTTACTGGAACTCAATGGCCGCGTGGCCTTACTCAGCCACGGGCGCTACCAGCGCCTCGACG
>PUOZ01000347.1 GCA_003553165.1 Thioalkalivibrio sp. | reverse complement strand
TGCCGGACCACACGCCGGGAACGCTGGGCGCCCCGCGCCGCCTGCCGCGCATAGAGACCGAGCAGGGGACCGTTGTCGTAGAGCATCTTTTCGAAGTGCGGGATCATCCAGCGATCGTCGGTCGAGTACCGGCAGAAGCCGCCGCCAACCTGATCGAAGATCCCTCCCCGGGCCATCGCCTCCAGGGTCTGCCCCAGCATTTCCTCCGCCCGCGCATCGCTGTGCCGTTCGCCATGCCACGCCAGCCACTCCAGGGTGGCCGGATGCGGGAACTTGGGCGCTGCGCCGAAGCCGCCGTGCCGGGCGTCGAAGTTGCGGTTCAGCTCGGCCCGGGCGCGATCCAGGACCTCCGGACCGGGAATGCTGCCGCCCTGTGGGGCATACATGCGCGCCATCGCCTCCTGCAGCGAGGCGTTCTGCGCCGCGATGTCCTCGGGATTCTCCTCCAGGAACTCGGCCACCCGGTTGAGCACATCGATGAAGGCCGGCAGTCCATGCCGGGACTGCGCCGGAAAATACGTACCGGCGAAGAACGGCACCTGGTCCGGGGTCAGGATCACCGTCAGCGGCCAGCCGCCATTGCGCCGGGTCAGCAGCATATGTGCGTTCTGGTAAATGCGGTCCAGATCGGGCCGCTCCTCGCGGTCGACCTTGATGTTCACATAGCGCTCGTTCATCACCCGCGCCGTCTCGGGGTTCTCGAACGACTCGTGCGCCATCACGTGGCACCAGTGGCAGGCCGAGTAGCCGATGGACAGCAGGATCGGCTTCGCCTCGGTACGGGCGCGCTGGAGGGCCTCTTCGCCCCAGGGGTACCAGTCGACGGGGTTGTCCGCATGCTGCTGCAGATAGGGGCTGCTCGCCCGCGCCAGACGGTTCATCGGGGCTCCTCGGGATGGCATCGAAAGGCAGGAACGACGGACGGGCCGGCACGCGCCCGCCTCTCTTTTGTTGATAGACTGCGCAGTCCTCGAAGCCACTGCAAGCGCCCATGCCTGTCCACCCGTTTATCGATCCGGTCGCGATTTCCATCGGCCCGTTCAACCTGCACTGGTACGGCCTGATGTACCTGGTCGGCTTCCTGGGCTTCTGGTGGCTGGGAAGCCTGCGCGCACGCCGCCCCGACACCCCGGTCACACCGCAGCAGGTGGGCGACATGCTGTTCTGGGGCGTGCTCGGCGTGATCGTCGGTGCACGCCTGGGTTATGTGCTCTTCTACAACTTCGAGAGCATGCTGCAGGATCCGCTGATGCTGGTGCGTCTCTGGGAGGGGGGCATGTCCTTCCACGGCGGCCTGATCGGTGTGTTGCTCGCCGCATGGTGGTATGCGCACAAGCTGGGGGAACCCTTTCTACGCATCGGCGACTTCGTCGCCCCGATGGTGCCCATCGGCCTGGGTGCCGGACGCATCGGGAACTGGATCAACGGCGAGCTCTGGGGCAAGCCCACGGAACTGCCGTGGGCGATGGTGTTCCCTGCCGCCGATTACCTCCCAAGGCATCCTTCCCAGCTGTACCAGGCTTTCCTCGAGGGCGCGGTGCTGTTCACCGTGCTGTGGCTGTTTTCGCGCAAGCCGCGGCCGACCGGCATGATATCGGGGCTGTTCCTGCTCCTTTACGGCGTGTTCCGATTCCTGGTTGAATTCGTCCGGGAGCCGGACGCGCATATCGGCTACCTGGCCTTCGGCTGGCTCACCATGGGTCAGGCGCTGTCGGTTCCGTTGATCGTTGCCGGCGTCGCACTCCTCGCCTGGTCCCGGCGCAGGCCTGCACAGAGGAGACCGGCATGAAGCAGTACCTGGACCTGGTCCGCCACATCTACGAGAACGGCAGCGACCGTCCGGACCGCACGGGTACCGGCACCCGCTCGGTCTTCGGCTACCAGATGCGGTTCGACCTCGCCGAGGGTTTCCCGCTGGTGACCGCGAAGAAGACCCACCTGAAATCGGTGATCCACGAGCTCCTGTGGTTCCTTCAGGGGGATACCCGGCTCGACTACCTGCATCGTCACGGGATCACCATCTGGGATGAATGGGCCACGAGGGACGGCCATCTGGGGCCGATTTACGGAGCGCAGTGGCGCCGCTGGAAAACCAGCAACGGCGTCGTGGACCAGATGGCGGAAATCGTCGAGCAGTTGCGCCTGCGGCCCTATTCGCGCCGCCTGCTGGTCTCCGCATGGAACGTCGCCGACCTCCCGGACGAGACACGCTCCCCCCAGGACAACGTCCGCACCGGGCAGATGGCCCTGGCGCCCTGCCACACGCTGTTCCAGTTCTACGTGGCCGACGGAAGGCTCTCGTGCCAGCTGTACCAGCGCAGCGCCGACGTCTTTCTGGGCGTTCCCTTTAACATCGCATCGTATGCCCTGCTGACGCTGATGCTCGCGCAGGTCAGCGACCTCCAGCCCGGGGACTTCGTGCATACGCTGGGCGATGCCCATCTGTACCGGAACCACTTCGATCAGGTGCGCGAACTGCTCGGCCGCGAGCCGCTTCCCCTCCCGACCATGCACCTGAATCCCGAAGTGCGGGACCTCTTCGCCTTCCGGTTCGAGGACTTCCGGCTGGAGAACTACCAGTGCCATCCCGCCATCCGGGCCCCCATCGCCATATGAGTACGAAACCGCCCGAGAGAACCGAAGTGGATCCGCGCCTGGAGATCATTGTGGCCATGGATCCGGACCGGGTGATCGGACGCGACAATCAGTTGCCCTGGCATCTGCCGGACGATCTGAAACACTTCAAGCGAATCACCAGCGGACATACGCTCGTGATGGGCCGCAGGACGCACGAATCCATCGGCCGTCCCCTGCCGAACCGGCGCAACATCGTGCTGACCCGCCAGGCACACTGGCAGGAGCCGGGCGTCGAAGTCCACCCCGATCTGGGGTCCGCTCTGGCCGCGGCCGGCGATGGCCCCGTGTTCGTGATCGGCGGCGCCGAACTGTTCCGCGAGGCTCTGCCGCGTGCAGCTGTCATCCATCTGACCAGAGTGCACCGGCGCTTCGCGGGCGACGTCTTCTTTCCGCCCGCCGACGCCGGCTTGTCGGTCGTCTGGGAGGAAGAGCACGGGCCGGACGCGAACCATGAATCGGGTTTCACCTTGCAACGGCTGGAACGCGCAGGCTGAGCGCGTGGTCTCACTGAGAAAGCAGGCCAAAAATTCCAGTTCCCGACCCCCGATGCCAGCCAAGGTGACGTCCGCGCACGGGATGATCTACTCTGAAGGCGTGGCCAATCGGTCTTGGCCCGGCCGAACGATTGCCGCGAGGAGGTGGATATGCCTTACCTGGCTTGGTCAGACGATCTTGACACCCGGATTCCGGAACTCGATGCCCAGCATCGGGTGATGGTGCAGCACATCAACCAGTTGCAGGCGGCGGCCGCATCCGGCGAACCGGAGCCGCTGCTCCAAGCGATGGACGGGCTGATCGAGTGCCTGCGCGAACACTTCATCTTCGAGGAGAAGGTCCTGAAGATGATCGATTTTTCCGGGTTCGAGGAGCACAGGCAGACGCACGACGCAATCCTCGAGAAGCTTCGCGAATACCGCACAAGGATGGAGACAGCCTCCGTCGCCGAGGCCGAGGAACTCATCGACACGCTGGGTCCCTGGGTCGTCGACCACATTCGCCACGACGACCTCGATTTCGGACCGACCGTCCGTGAATGGCTCCGCGACGCCGCCCCGCCCGACGACCCCTTCAAGCAGCTGGTCGGGGATACCTGAAGAACACCAACCGGCAGGACCCGAGCCCTCTCGCCGATCCCGGGCCACCCGAAACCCGTCGGCCAGAGAGCTGGCCTGCTGACACGACTCCGGGAACCCAGCTGTAGGAGGCGGGCCCCCTCGGCGACCAGACGCTGCCGAATATCCATCGGCCGGCGGGCTGTCCTACGGAACCCGGCGGCGCCTTGCACCTGGCCAGGGCACAAAATTCAGGACCACAAACGCCAGCATCGCCGCGACCACGATGCTGGGTCCGGTGGGCGTGTCGTGGGTGAACGAGCCCCATATTCCGCCCAGGACCGCGAGCACACCGAAGCCGGCCCCGAACAAAGCCATCTGCTCCGGGGTACGCGCGAAACGGCGGGCGGTCGCCGCGGGTATGATCATCAACGCGGTGATCAGCAGCACCCCGACCACCTGCATCGCGCTGGCGATCACCAGCGCGATCAGCAGCATCAGGCCCAGGCGCACGGGGAGCACCGGAACCCCCTCCACGCGCGCGAGCTCCTCGTGCACGGTGATCGCCAGCAGCGGGCGCCAGAGCAAGATCAGCAGGACCAGCGCCACCCCTCCTCCGATCGCGATCCCAACCAGGTCACCGCGGGTGACCGCCAGGATGTCACCGAACAGGTAGGCCATGAGGTCCACGCGCAGGCCCTCGACGAACGCCACGGCGACCAGCCCCAACGACAGGGCGCTGTGCGCAAGAATCCCGAGCAGCGTGTCGGACGCCAGCTCCTGGCGACGTTGCAGAAAGACCAGGATCACCGCCACCATCACGCAGACCAGCGTGACCAGCAGGTTGAGGTTCATGCCCAGCAGGAAGCCCAGCGCAACGCCCAGCAGCGCTGAATGCGAGACCGTGTCCCCGAAGTAGGCCATCCGGCGCCAGACCATGAAGGCGCCCAGCGGTCCGGCCACGACCGCCACCATAAGACCGGCGACGATCGCCCGTGTCACGAAATCATCGAGCATGGCCCGCCTTCCCAGAGACTCCGCTGACCGGCTTTGCCTCGCCAGCGAGGTCGTGAACGTGGTCGTGATGGTGCGTGTAGATACCGATGCCCTGCGCGCCGGCGTCCGGGAAGAGCCGCTGATACTCCGGATGCCGACTGACCTCTTCGGGCCGGCCCGTGCAGCACACATGCTGGTTGATGCACACCACGACGTCGGCCGCGGCCATCACCAGATGCAGTTCGTGCGAAACCATCAGCACCCCGCAACCGGTATCCCTGCGCAACCGATCGATGAGATCGAAGACCTCCCCCTGCCCCACGACATCGACACCCTGCGCCGGTTCGTCCAGGACCAACAGGTCGGGTTCCCCGATCAGCGCACGGGCCAGCAGAACGCGCTGCATCTCCCCGCCGGAAAGGGTCTGAATCGGCGCATCCAACAACCCGGGCACCCCGACCTTGCGCAGCTGCTCGCGCAGGCGCGACTCTGACGAGCGGTGTCGCAAGGTCAGAAACCGGCGCACGGACAGCGGCAGGATCGGATCCACCTGCACATGCTGGGGCATGTAGCCGATGCGCATCCGGGGCACGCGGACAATCCGGCCGCTACTGGGCTGCCAGAGGCCCAGCAGGATTCGCAACAGGCTCGTCTTGCCCGCGCCGTTCGGGCCGATCACCACAACGACCTGTCCCCGGGTCACCGACAGGGATACGCGATCGAGGATCTTGCGCCCACCGCGTTCGAGACCCAGGGCCTCGGCCTGGATCAGGGCCGGGCCTTCTTGGCCGTGCGCGGAACGGGCTGGTCGGGTAGCGCCAAACATGGTTGCTATAGTATAACGTTTAGGCGCCGGGCAAACGGCGGATTGCAATGTAAAGAATCACTTTGAACGGAGACCCCTTGATATGCGCATCGGAAAGCCCTTTGGAATTGGATCACTGCTGATTGGGGCCGCCCTGGCGACAACGCCAGTACAGGCTGAGCCCCGTTCGGTCGTCGCCTCCATTCTACCGGTACACAGCCTCGTCGCGGGGCTCGTCGACGGCATCCATCCGTCTGATGTTCTGCTGCCCGCCTCGGCCTCGCCCCACGGCTACGCGATGCGGCCCTCGG
Source organism: Thioalkalivibrio sp. (assembly GCA_003553165.1). Classification (GTDB taxonomy): domain Bacteria; phylum Pseudomonadota; class Gammaproteobacteria; order Ectothiorhodospirales; family Ectothiorhodospiraceae; genus Thioalkalivibrio. The sequence goes on along the minus strand of PUOZ01000347.1, from coordinate 2,327 downwards.
AAGCCAGGCTGCTGCAGAACGCAGATCTCCTGGTCTGGGTCGGTCCCGATCTCGAGACCTTCCTGGAACGCCCCCTGTCGGAACCGCGAGCAGGGCGCGTGGTGATCAGCCTGATGAATGACCTCCGCCTCGATCTTCTCACCACGCGCGAAGGTGGCGTGTGGGAGGAGCACGACCACGGGCACGGGCACGGGCATGACCACGCGCACGGGCATGACCACGGGCACGGGCATGACCACGGGCACGGGCATGACCACGGGCATGGGCATGACCACGGGCATGGGCATGACCACGGGCATGGGCATGACCACGGGCACGACCACGGGCACGGCCACGACCACGGGCACGGCCACGACCGCGGGCACGGCCACGACCGCGGGCACGGTCACGACCACGGTCACGGGAACGGCCATGACCACGACGACGGGCACAAGGATGCGCACATCTGGTTGTCGCCCGACAACGCGCGCCATATTGCGACGGGCCTGACTGAACATCTTGTCCGCTGGGACCCGGCCAATGCAGAGGCCTTCGAGCGCAACCGCGATACCCTGCTCGCAAGGATCGATGCGCTGGATACCGCGCTGAGACAGCAGCTCACCCCGGTTCGAGACCGTCCGTTCATCGTCTTCCACGATGCCTACCAATACTTCGAACGGCACTATGGCCTGAACGCCGCAGGTTCAATCACCGTCGATCCTGCCCGCAGTCCCGGCGCGCGCCGCATCCAGGAACTGAGGGATCGCCTCGATCAGGATGATGTCGCCTGTCTGTTCACCGAGCCCCAGTTCCGTCCCGCCTTGGCGCAGACCCTGGTCGAGGGACACGCCACCCGCCTCGGAGAACTGGACCCGTTGGGTAGCGAACTCCAGCCGGGCGCTGACGCCTGGTTCCAACTGATGCAGAACATGGCCGATAGCCTCACCGACTGCCTGGCCCCCGGGACCTCCTGACCCGCTCGCCCACTTGGAGTGCGGGAGCTTGCTCCCGCTTTTCGGCGGCCGGGACCGCTCGGGCAGCCCGAGCGGCGGCAAGCCGCCGCACTCCACAGTGCGCTTCGCGCCGGGTGGGCGTCGTTCCGGGAGGAATAGGGACGCTTCTAGCCGTGGGTACCGGTGCGCACCGCCCTGGCTGCGGGAACCTCACCGGTCTCGGTCTCGGGACGGAAGACCACATCCAGGCGCTTGGCTGCGGCGACCTCGTTGAAGCGGCGATTCGGCAATCGGTGTGGCGCACCCTTGATGGTGTCGATATCCGAGCGCGACTCGTCCAGGATTGCCGCCATGGCCGCGACGAAGCCGTCCAGGGTCTCCTGGGACTCGGTTTCGGTGGGTTCGATCAGCAGGCACTCCGGCACCAGTAGCGGAAAATAGGTGGTCGGGGCGTGGTAGCCGTGATCCAGCAGGCGCTTGGCCACGTCCATCGCGGTCAGTCCCGTCTCCTTCGCCTGGCGCTTCAGCGTCACGATGAACTCGTGGGTCGCCCGACGCTCCGGGAAGGCGAGGTCGAACCCGGTACGGCGCAGCTCGGCCAGCAGATAGTTCGCGTTCAGGGTCGAAAACTCGGCCACCCGGGTCATGCCTTCACGCCCGAGCATGCGCATGTACACGTAGGCCCGGAGCAGCACCCCGGCGTTGCCCGCAAAGGCCGACAGCCGGCCGATGCTCTGCGGATAATCCGTTTCCGCGGCATGGCGATAGCCACCTTGCTCGTCACGCACCACCACGGGCACCGGCATGAAGGGCAGCAGGCGCTTGCTCACACCCACCGCCCCCGCGCCCGGACCGCCACCGCCGTGGGGGGTGGAGAAGGTCTTGTGCAGATTCATGTGGATCACGTCGAAACCCATGTCGCCCGGACGCACCTTGCCGAGAATCGCGTTCAGGTTGGCTCCGTCGTAGTAGAGCAGGCCGCCCGCATCGTGAACGATACCGGCGATCTCGCGGATGTGCCGTTCAAAGACACCCAGCGTCGAGGGATTGGTCAGCATGATGCCTGCGGTCTGCGGGCCTACGGCGCCTTTCAGCGCCTCCAGATCCACATCCCCGCTGGCGTCGGTGGGGATCTCGCGCACCTGGTAGCCGCACATGATCGCCGTGGCCGGATTGGTCCCGTGCGCGGCGTCGGGCACGATGATCTCGCGACGCTGGTCGTCGCCCCGCGAGCGGTGGTAGGCGCGGATCATCGCCACGCCTGCGAATTCGCCCTGCGCGCCGGCCATCGGCGTCAGCGACACGCCGCTCATGCCCGTGACCTCCCGCAACATCTCCTGCAGTTCGAACATGGTTTGCAGGAAACCCTGGCTGTGCGCGGCCGGTGCCAACGGA
>PUOZ01000269.1 GCA_003553165.1 Thioalkalivibrio sp. | reverse complement strand
GTTCGCCATGGGCCGCTGACAGGGTGATGGCACGCCGCACCTCCGGCATGCGCTCCAGCAGGGGAAGGCTCCACGCGGGTGCCAGTACATCCACCGGTTGCTCTGGATGCAGACGTTGCAAAGTGATGAACAGGCTCTGTGCCATGATCATGTCGCCGACCCATGCCGGTCCGACAACCAGGGTCGGGCCACTTTGATCGTTCAGGTTCATCGCCGCATCAGGCTCCCGGACCCGCCTTACTCGCCGCTGGACCCGATTCAGTGGTTTTGTTCACGCCATTCCACCTGATCGTGGAACTCCAGTTTGCCACCGCATTCCGCGCAGGCATACCGGTAACCCCGTTGCTTGATGAGGTGATGTCGTCTCGGACCCAGTCGGTGGGACTGGCATTTACATTGATAAACATAAACACGGCTCCGTCGGCCGGTCAGTGGGGTTTGGTGGGTGACGACAGGGGGAAAGCCCAGTTCTGCCATGACGCCACGCCATTGCGGTCCGTGCGGCCGCACGGATCTCAGTCCGAACCGCCGGTAAACGATCGAGTGTGCGACCTCATGGGCCACGGTCGCGGGAAAGTGGGCGTGCCAGTCCTGAACGAAGGCATCGGGGTTGAAACGCAACATCTCAACCCCATCCTTCAATCGCCACTGGCCGGCGGCGCGGCCGCGCAGGTCCAGGCTGATCTGCGGTGCCGGCAAGGCGGCCATCTGCAAATAAAACCCATGGGCAGCCTCCCGTATAGCCCGATCTTTGATCTCGTGCAGGACGGAAGCTGTCGTTCGCCTTCGAAGCGGTGGAGTTCTTGTATCTTTTTTCAATTTTTATTACATTGTAAGGAACAGGAATCTTCTGTCGAAAGTCTCTGTACTGGCAAACAACAAACGAGGAATTGCGGATGAGCGCCGAGAAGAAAAAGTTCGATGATCTGAGTGCCGAGGAATTATACGCTTTGGCTCGCGAGCGTGAACAACAGGAGGAGGAGCGCAAGGAGCAGGAAATCAAGGAGAAACGTGTCGCACTGAAGGCCGAGCGCAAGCAGATGCTGGCGCGTCATCGGAAGGAACTGGCGGAACTGGATCGCCAGATCCGTGACATCGGAGGTTCCGTGCCGAAGCCGCGCGCAGGCGGCGCCCGGCGTCGGGGTGGATCCGGGGCGGGAACGATCAGCCAACGGCTTTGCGAAATCGTCGCCACCCAGCCGGAAATGACGGGCAGCGAGATTCGCGACCAGGCGGAAAGCGCGGGGATCGATACGAAGAACATCAGTCAGACACTCGCCTATCTGAAGCGCCAGGGTCGCCTGGCTTCGCCGCGTCGCGGCGTGTACACCAGCGCCTGACCAAGGGCAACGCCGCCACCGTTGCGGCGCGGCCGGACGGGGAGAGACACGGGCATCCTGAGGATGCCCGTGTCGTCTGAGGGCTTCGTCACGAGACGATATTCCGGTCGTCGGCAGCCCCGGACAGTTCCACCATCCCGATGCCGGTGCCATCGCAGCGCAGCGCGCAATCTCCCAGCAGCCAACGCCGCAGTTGGGTGCCCGCGACCTGCTCACGCCAGCCGCGGGCCAGGGCTGCGTCCTCCTCGCCCCGCATCAGTGCCACGACATCCTTGCGACTGGCAACCGCCTCCGGGCTGATCTGCTGTTGCCGCGCAAGTTCCCGCAGCAGCGCCATGCCGACATCGACGACCACCTCTTCCGCCTCCGCCAGCGGCCGTCTTTTGGACAGCACGGGCCAGGCCTGGCGGGGAGCCTCCGAGCCCTTCTGCACAGCCTGCAGGATTTGGTGGGCCTGAGTTTCGCCGATACCCCTGGGCAGGCCACGCAATTCCCGCAGGGCCGCCACATCGGTGGGGCGTGCCCGGGCGATCAGCAGCAGCGCGTCATCGCTGATGATCCAGCGGCGCGGCCGGTCGAGGTCTCGCGCCTGGTGTTCCCGCCAGGATGCCAGTTCGCGCAGTATCGCGAGTTCCCGGGGCTTCATGCGCTTGTGCCCGCTGACGCGGCGCCATGCACCGTCAAAATCCGGCTGGTACATTGCGGGGTTGGCGAGCGCCTCCATCTCGGGCTGGAGCCAGTTCAGGCGACCAAGCGTCTCAAGCTCCCTTTGCAGGGACAGGAAGAGCTGGACCAGGTAGCGTACGTCGTCGCGGGCGTAACTCAGCTGCTCCGGCTTCAGGGGGCGTTGCGCCCAGTCGGTGCGTGACTGCGTCTTGTCGAGTTCGTGTTGCAGCACCGCGTGAACGAGATTGGCATAACCGACCTGTTCGCCGTGACCCAGCAGGCTGGCGGCAACCTGGGTATCGAAGATCGGGCCGGGTACCTTGCCTGTTACAAGATAGAGCACCTCGAGATCCTGACTGGCGGCGTGGAAGACCTTCAGGACTCCGGGGTCATGCAACAACGCCTTCATCGGACCCAGATCCCTGAATGCCAACGGGTCGATGCAGGCAATGTGATCGGGGGTTGCAAGCTGGATCAGGCACAGCTGTGGAAAGTAGGTCTTTTCCCGCATGAACTCGGTATCCACCGCCACCCACGGGTTGCCGGCGATGGCGTCGAGCAGCGCACGCAGATCGGCCTCGGTATCGACCAGTCCGTGATCATGCATCGGTCGATCCGGTTCCCTTCCCGGAGTCGTTGAAGGCCGCCACCTGTTCCGGGCTTGCCTCCTTCTGGTATCGGCGCTTCCACTCGGGGTAGGGCATGCCGTAGACGATCTCACGGGCCTGGTTCAGATCGAGTTCTGTCCCCTGGTTCGCTGCAGCTGTGACATACCATTTTGCGAGACAGTTCCGGCAAAAGCCGGCGAGATTCATGAGGTCGATGTTCTGTACGTCCTTGCGCTCGTCCAGATGTTGCAAGAGACGCCGGAATACTTCGGCTTCGATTTCGGTTCGGGTCTTGTCTTGCATGGCAACAGGTTATCCCATTCTTTTGGTTTGTCGGGTCGGAGGCATCGCGCCTGGGCCGATGCCTCTGCTGATGGCGTCGCCCGCGGGAGAGCCCGGCGGGCGTTCCGGAAGTTGTAGCAGCGTGTCAGGTCAGGTGCAAAAGCCAGCGTCTGCGGGCGTCACGAAGGATGTGATAGACCACGGGCCAAAGGAGTGCGCTGGTCAGGATTGGGATCCAGTAGAGACTGCTGCCTGGAGGGAAGCCGATCGCTCCCTGGACCCAGATGTTGAGAAAACGTGTGAGTCCGACCAGAAAGGCCACGACCACGGCCTGCTGCCAAAGCGGGTAGACGCGCATGCGCGGGTAGATCTGGAGCACGATGAACATCGCCGCGGCCAACGCGAGCGCGTTCTGCCCCAGCAGTTGGTGTTGGAGCACGTCAAGGAAGAGGCCTGAGACGAAGGCGACGAGGATGCCGACCCGCCGCGGGAAGGCCATGCCCCAGTAGATGAGCACCAGCAGGACCCACTCGGGACGGGCGGGCGAGATGGCACCGGGGAGCGGAACGATGGTCAGGGCGAATGCGGCCAGCAGTGACAGCAGCACCGGGACGGGCATCGCCATCCCCGGGTTCATTCCGGCCCATCCGGCCGTTCCTCCACCCCCGGCTGCGCCTCCGGGGCATCGGTCCAAAGCAGCAATGCCTCGCGTGAGCGGTCCAGTGCCGCCAGAGGTTCCGCCGCGATGACCAGGAACGGCTGACCCGGCAGGTGTTCGACCGAGACGATGCGTGCGACCGGGTAATCGGGGGGGAAGCGGCCCCCGAGGCCGGAGGTCAGCAGCAGGTCCCCTTCCTCGATGTCCTCCTGCGGCGGCACATGGCGCAGGTTCAGGCGCCGCGGATTGCCGGAACCCACTGCCAGCGCGCGCAGGCCCGTGCGGGCCACGATCACCGGCAGCGCGTGGCCGGGATCCGAGATCAGCAGCGCGGTCGAGCTGGTCCAGTTCGGGGTCAGAATCTGGCCGATGACGCCGTCTGCGTTGATCAGCGGTTGCCCCGGATAGACGCCGTCGAGCCTGCCCTTGTTGATCACGATCTGTTGCCGGAATGGATCCAGGTCCACCGCCAGGAGCTTGGTGATTTCCACTCTCTCGGTGGCCTGCGCAGAGGTATGCAGGAGAGCCCGCAGCCGGTCGTTCTCCGCCTGCAGGGCATCGAAGCGCAGCTGCCGCGCACGCAGTTCCATCAGGTCCGAGCGCAGCAGGCGATTCTCGAGCACGAGTTGTTCGTGGCGGGAGAAGGAGTCGAGGATCCGGCTGCCGACGCGGATCGGCGCATCCACGGCCAACTGCAGCGGGTAGGCGACCGTGGCCAGGACGCTGCGCAGCGTCTGCAGCTGGTGGAAGCGGTGGTCGAGTGCCATCAAGGCCAGGGCGATCAGGACCACGGCAAGCAGGCGCAGGATCGGCGATGCCCCGAGGCTGAACAGCGGTTTTTCGATGACACGTCCTCCGGCAGGCGGGAGACTACTCGCTGGCCAGGAAGTCGACCCGTTTCTCGTCGAGCATCTCCAGAACGCGTCCGCCGCCACGCGCAACACAGGTGAGAGGATCCTCGGCGATCACGACGGGGATGCCGGTCTCTTCCATGATCAGGCGGTCGATCTGCTGGAGCAGTGCCCCCCCGCCAGTGAGCACGATGCCGCGCTCGGCGACGTCGGCGCCCAGTTCCGGGGGCGTCTGTTCCAGCGCGGTGCGTACCGCGGAGACGATGCCGTGGAGCGGATCCTGCAGCGCTTCGAGGATCTCGTTGCTGTTCAGGGTGAAGGACCGCGGCACGCCTTCGGCCAGGTTGCGGCCCTTGACCTCGATCTCCAGCAGGTCCTTCCCGGGATAGGCCGACCCGATTGCGTGTTTGATGCGCTCCGCGGTGGCTTCACCGATCAGTACGCCATAGTTGCGGCGCACATAGGACATGATGGCCTCGTCGAAGGTGTCACCACCGATCCGCACCGACTCCGAGTAGACGATGCCGTTCATGGACAGCACCGCGACTTCCGAGGTGCCGCCGCCGATATCCAGGACCATGGAACCCACGGCCTCGTCCAGCGGGATGCCGGCGCCGATTGCGGCCGCGACCGGTTCCTGCAGCAGGTAGACCTTGCGCGCGCCCGCGCCGAACGCGGATTCGCGAATCGCCCGCCGCTCGACCTGGGTTGCGCCGCAGGGAACGCAGACCAGCACGCGGGGGCTTGGCCGGAACACGCGACGCTCGTGCACTTTCTTGATGAAGTGCTGCAGCATTTTTTCGGTGGTCGTGAAGTCGGCGATCACGCCGTCCTTCAGCGGCCGGATGGTGATCACGTTCTCGGGCGTTCGTCCGAGCATCTTCTTGGCTTCGGTGCCCACGGCCTCGAGCGACCGGGGCCCCCCGGGTCCGCGGTCCTGGCGGATGGCCACCACCGACGGCTCGTTCAACACGATGCCCTGCCCGCGCATGTAAATCAGCGTGTTGGCGGTGCCCAAATCAATGGAAATATCGTTGGAGAACAGCCCCAAGATGCGCTTGAACATGGCTCGACCTGAAGGAAGCGGGCGGGAAGGACGCGAAACTCTAGCAAGGCCCCGCTGCTTTGGGCAAGGTGGCCTTTGTGGTAACTTTGCGCTCCCCGTACTATACGTTGATCTGTGAACCATGTCCCTGAACAGCGATGAAGTTCGCCGGATCGCCCAGCTGGCGCGCCTGGCCGTGGACGACCGGGAGGCCGAAGGGTTCGCGGCCGGCCTGAGTGACATCTTCGATTTCGTCGAGGCGCTGAACGCAGCCGAGATCGGCGGCGTCGAACCGATGGCACATCCCATGGATGCCGAACAGCGGCTGCGCCCCGACGCGGTGACCGAGCCCGACCAGCGCGAGCTGTTCCAGGCGCTTGCGCCCGCGGCGGATGGCGGGCTCTACCTCGTGCCGCGCGTGATCGAATGATCTGCGTTCCGGTACAGCGATGGAAAGGCGTGCCATGAAACTCGATACCCTCGCAGGCTGGGCCCGGCGTCTGCGTGCCCGCGACATCAGCAGCCGTGAGCTGACCGAGCTCTATCTGGGTCGCATCGACCGTCTGGATTCGCAGCTGAACAGCTTCATCTCGGTGACGCCGGAGCTGGCACTCGCAGCGGCCGACGCGGCGGACGAGCGCCTGGCGCGCGGCGAGGAGGCGCCGCTGCTCGGTCTGCCGGTGGCGCAGAAGGACATCTTCTGCACCTTGGGCGTGCGTACCAGCTGCGGTTCGAAGATGCTCGACAACTTCATCGCGCCCTACACGGCGACGGTGGTCGAGCGCATGAACGCCGCCGGGGCGGTGATGCTGGGCAAGACCAACATGGACGAATTTGCGATGGGCTCGTCGAACGAAACCAGCCATTACGGCCCGGTGCGCAACCCCTGGGATCCCGAGCGCGTTCCCGGCGGTTCCTCCGGCGGTTCTGCGGCCGCCGTGGCCGCACGCCTCGTCCCGGCCGCCACCGGCACCGACACCGGGGGCTCGATACGGCAGCCCGCGGCCTTCTGCGGCATCACCGGCATCAAGCCGACCTACGGTCGGGTCTCTCGCTACGGCATGATCGCCTTCGCCTCGAGCCTGGACCAGGCCGGACCCATGGCGGCGAGTGCCGAGGACTGCGCGCTGATGCTGAACGCGATGGCCGGCTTCGACCCTCGAGACTCCACCAGTGTCGAGCGGCCGGCTGAGGACTTCACGACGGGGCTTGGCGCCGACCTGAAGGGTCTGCGCATCGGCCTGCCGCGGGAATTCTTCGGCGAAGGTCTGGACCCAGGCGTGCGCGCGGCCACCGAGGCTGCCCTTGCGGTGTTGCGTGAGCGTGGTGCCGAGCTCGTCGAAATCAGCCTGCCCAACAGCGGGCTGTCGGTGCCGGCGTATTATGTGGTGGCTCCGGCGGAGTGCTCGTCCAACCTCGCCCGCTACGACGGGGTGCGCTTCGGTCACCGTTGTGACGAGCCCCGGGACCTGATGGACCTGTACACTCGTTCCCGGGCCGAGGGTTTCGGGGCCGAGGTCAAGCGACGCATCATGATCGGCACCTACGTGCTGTCGGCGGGGTATTACGATGCCTATTACCTGAAGGCACAGAAGGTGCGCCGGTTGATCGCCGACGACTTCAGGCGCGCCTTCGGGCAGGTCGACGTGATCGCCGGTCCGACCAGTCCCGAGACGCCCTTTCGTCTGGGTGAGAAGAGCGCCGACCCGGTCCAGATGTACCTCTCCGACATCTACACCATTGCCGTGAACCTCGCGGGGCTCCCGGGCCTGTCGATGCCCGCCGGCACGGTCGGCAACCTGCCCGTCGGCATGCAGCTGATCGGCAATTATTTCGACGAGGCGCGCCTGCTCGGTGTCGCTCATCAGTTCCAGCAGGAAACCGACTGGCATGCCCGCATGCCGGCGGCCTTCGTCTGAGGTCAGAGCGCGATGGAATGGGAAACCGTGATCGGGCTGGAGGTTCATGCCCAGCTCAACACCGTCTCGAAAATCTTCTCCGGAGCGGCCACCGCCTATGGCGCCGAGCCGAACCGGCAGGCTTGCGCGGTGGATCTGGGCTTGCCCGGGGTTCTGCCGGTGCTGAACGCGGCCGTGGTGGAGAAGGCCGTCATGCTGGGTCTCGCGATCGATGCGAGGATTGCTCCGCGCTCGGTCTTCGCGCGCAAGAATTACTTCTCCCCCGACCTGCCGAAGGGCTATCAGATCTCGCAGTACGAACTGCCCATCGTCGAGCAGGGTCACCTGGACATCGACCTGGAGGACGGCAGCCGGAAGCGGATTGGCGTCACCCGCGCGCACCTGGAGGAGGATGCCGGAAAGAGCCTGCACGAGGGCTTCACGGCGATGACCGGCATCGACCTCAACCGCGCCGGAACCCCGTTGGTCGAGATCGTCTCCGAACCCGACATGCGCTCGGCGAAGGAGGCGGTGGCCTACATGAAGAAGCTGCACGCACTGGTACGCTATCTGGGTATCTCCGACGGCAACATGCAGGAAGGCAGCTTCCGTTGCGACGCAAACGTCTCGGTGCGCCCCCGCGGGCGGACCGAGTTCGGCACGCGTGCCGAGATCAAGAACCTGAATTCCTTCCGCTTCGTCGAGCGCGCGATCAACTTCGAGGTCGAGCGCCAGATCGACCTGATCGAATCCGGCGGCACGGTGGTGCAGGAAACGCGCCTGT
>PUOZ01000170.1 GCA_003553165.1 Thioalkalivibrio sp. | reverse complement strand
TACTGCGAGGAAACAGACGGCGGCTGGCGCCTTTGGGTCGCGATCGCCGACGTTTCGCACTACGTGGACAGGGACGGGGCGCTGGACAGGGAGGCGCGCAACCGGGGCACCTCGGTGTATTTCCCGAAGCAGGTGATCCCGATGCTGCCGGAGGTGCTCTCCAATGGCCTGTGCTCGCTGAATCCCGATGTCGAGCGCCTGTGCATGGTCTGCGAGATGGAGATCGGCAAGCGCGGCGCCCTGCGCAGCTTCGGTTTTCACGAGGGCGTGATGCGCTCGCACGCGCGCCTGACCTATACCCAGGTGGCGGCGATGCTGGTCGACGGCGACCAGGCCCTGCGCAAGCAGCACGCGAAGCTGTTGCCGCACCTGGAGCGACTGCACGCGGTGTTCAAGGTGCTCAATGCTGCGCGCAATCGCCGTGGTGCGATCGACTTCGACTCCACCGAGACCCGGATCGAGTTCGGGCCGGAGCGCAAGATCGAGCGCATCGTGCCGGTGGAGCGCAACGACGCCCACCGGTTGGTCGAGGAATGCATGATCGCCGCCAACGTGTCCGCGGCCAGGTTCTTGAAAAAGCACAAGGTGCCGGCGCTGTATCGCATTCATGATCAGCCGCCGACCGAGAAGATCGACGACCTGCGTGACTTTCTGTCCGGGGTCGGTCTGACGCTCGACGGCGGCGACGAGCCTACGCCCGCGCACTATTCGGCGGTGCTGCGCGCGGCGGCCGACCGCCCGGACAAGCAGTTGATCCAGACGGTCGTGCTGCGCTCGCTCAGCCAGGCTGTCTACGGTCCCGGCCTGAGCGGCCACTTCGGTCTGGCCCTGGACGACTACGCCCATTTCACATCGCCGATCCGGCGTTATCCCGACCTTCTCGTACACCGCGGCATCCGCCACGTGCTGCGCAGCGGCAAGGCCGCAGGATTCGCTTACTCGCACAGTGACATGGAGACCCTGGGCGAGCACTGTTCCATGGCTGAGCGTCGCGCCGACGACGCGACCCGCGATGCCATTGCCTGGCTGAAGGCCGAGTACATGGAGGACAAGGTCGGCGACGTCTTCGACGGTGTCGTCTCGGGAGTCACCGGATTCGGTTTGTTCGTGGAGATCGTCGATGTCTTCATCGACGGCCTGGTGCACGTGACCAGCCTGGACAACGACTTCTACCACTTCGACCCGATCCGGCACCGGCTGACCGGGGAACGCGGAGGCCGCACCTTCCGGATCGGCGACCGCCTGAAGGTGCAGGTGACCCGGGTCAGCCTGGACGATCGCAAGATCGACCTGCGGCTGGTGGATGAGGAAGGCCGGGCCACTGAGGCTGCGCCACGCAAGCCCAGGCGGGAGGCAGCGGGCGCCGGGCGCGAGTCGGGCGCCGGACGCAAGTCGGGCCGCCGGGGCCGTCGCGGGCGCAAGCCCGAGTCGTCCGCGCGTGCGGACGAAGCCTCGACGCAGGAGACCGAGGCGCTTCCGCAACCCCCGGACGTACCGGAGCCGCCAAGGGCCGAGGCCCGGCCTGACGCCAAGCCCAAAGCGCGGCGCCGCCGCAGCCCTGCTCCGGATACGGTGGATTCTGTCCCCTCCGCTCCGCAGACGCCGGCGCCAGCGCGCGTCCCGGCTGCAACGCCCGAAGCGGAATCCGTCGAATCTCCTCCCGCGCCCGAGCCGCCACGCCGGCGTCGGCGGCGTGCGGAACCCCAGGGCGAGGTGGCCATGCTGATCCGGCCGTCGTCCAAGCCCAAGCCCAAGGCCAAGCCGGAGGTAAAGGAGATCCAGGCCGAAACCCCCGCCGGGGATGATCCGGCCGCCGGATCCGGCCGCAGGCGCTCGGGTCGCAGGAGGCGCCGGGATTCGGATTCATGAGTCAGACGGAGGTCGTTGGCGGCCTGCATGCGGTGGAGTCCCTGCTGGCCAATGCCCCAGAGAGGGTCAAGCGCCTGCAGCTGGCCGCGGACTCGATTGACGCGCGCCTGGGAAGCATCATTGCCCGTGCCGAGGGACTGGGGATCAGTGTCGAGCGGGTGCGCCGGGAGCGTCTCGACCGCAGCCATCCCGACCTGCGCCATCAGGGCGTGCTGGCCTGGACGCTGCCGCGTCGGCGTGCGACCGAGGCCGATCTTGCGGATCTTGTCGCCGCGGGCGGAACTCTCTTCCTGGCCCTGGATGGCGTGACCGACCCGCACAATCTGGGTGCCTGTCTGCGCAGCGCCGATGCGGCCGGGGCCAGCGCAGTGATCCTGCCGCGGGATCGCAGTGCCTCGCTGACGCCGGCCGCAGCCAAGGCCGCCTCGGGCGCGGCGGAGACCGTGCCGCTGATTTCCGTGGTCAACCTGGCAAGGACGCTGCGCAGCTTGCGCGCCCAGGGGCTCTGGGTCGTTGGGCTTGCGGGCGACACCGACACCTTGTTGTACCAGGTCGATCTGACCCTGCCCACGGTACTGGTGCTGGGAGCGGAAGGGGAAGGACTGCGCCGCCTGACGCGCGAGACCTGTGATCACCTCGCGGCCATTCCGATGGCGGGGAGCGTCTCCAGCCTGAACGTCTCTGTCGCCGCCGGCATCGCGCTGTTCGAGGCGGTGCGCCAGCGGGCACGCGGCTGACCGGCCATTTCCGCCCTGCGCGAGCCCGCTTCCGGACCCCTTCGCCTTGTATTGCACCGGCCGATCGCCTATGCTTTCGCGCTTTTCTCGCCGCTCTCGGCGACTTCTTGCCTCACCGTCGGAATCCGTGTTCCGGGCGGGAGGCTGTCACCCGTAAGGAGTAGTTTGCATGCGTCATTACGAAGTGGTTTTCCTGGTCCACCCCGACCAGAGCGAGCAGGTCCCGGCCATGATCGAGCGCTATCGCGCCATGGTCGAGAGCCAGGAGGGCATCGTCCATCGGCTCGAGGACTGGGGGCGCCGTCAGTTGGCCTATCCGATCCAGAAGCTGGTCAAGGCCCATTACGTCCTGATGAACGTCGAGGCCGGCGAGGAAGCCGTCGAGGAACTGGTCAGCGCGTTCCGGTTCAACGACGCGGTCCTTCGGCATCTGGTGATGCGTATGGAGAAGGCGGACTCCGAGCCCTCGCCCCTGTCCAAGGGCCGCGAGGATGAGGAGAGCGGCAAGGGCCGCCCTCGCCGCGATGACCGCGGCGGGCGCGACGAGGACGAAGACGAGGAAGAGGACGTCGGCGCCCGCGCCTAGTCCCCGGAAACGCACCTCCCCTTATTCCAGATTGCTTCAACCCGATTGTCTCAGGAGTCACTGTCATGGCCCGTTTTTCCCGCCGTCGCAAGTATTGCCGCTTCACCGCCGAAGGTATCGAGTACATTGATTACAAGGACCTGAATCTGCTCAGGAACTTCATCACCGAGACGGGCAAGATCGTCCCGAGTCGGGTGACCGGAACCAGCGCGAAGTACCAGCGCCAGCTGGCCACCGCAGTGAAGCGCGCGCGTTTCCTGGCGCTGCTGCCGTACACCGACAACCAGTTCTAGGCCTTTCCGGAACGCAGGGGCCGCCAATGCGCCTGTTGGCCGACTTTGCCATGCAGGGGCGCTGGCGCGCAGTGGGCGCGGCAGCGGGCCTCGGCGCGCTTGGCATATTCCTTCCGCCGATCGCGATTCTCAGCGGTGCGGTCGTCGCCCTGGTGGCGTTGCGCCTGGGAATGGGACAGGCGCTGTTCGTCGCAGGTGTCGCCTCCCTGATCCTGGGTGCGCTGGTTCTGGCGCTGATGGGCGGGTCGCCATTGGTCGGCATCATGGCCGGGCTTGCGCAGTGGCTACCGGTGGTGGCCATGGGGGAAGTGCTGCGGCAGTCGGTGTCCTGGCGCACCACCCTGTCCATGGCGGCGCTGGTTGCCGGGGCGCTGGTGCTGACGGCCCGTTTGCTGGTGCCGGACCTGGACGCGGCCTGGGTCGCCGTCGGTATGCAGATGCTGGCGCCGTTCATCGAGGCGGGCGGGCCGGCGGCCGAAGATCTGGAGGCGGCTCTGGTCACGGTCGCGCCGTTTCTGACCGGGCTGCTGGCCGGGATTTTCCTGCTCAGCGTGGTCCTGAGTCTGGTGATCGCACGCTATTGGCAGGCGCTGCTGTTCAACCCGGGCGCCTTCGGCCCCGAGTTCCGCGCCCTGCAGATGGGTCGCTACCTGAGTATCGCGGCAGTGATGCTGGCTCTGTTCGGGCAGCTGGCGGGTGTGCCGCTGGCGCTGGAGCTGGCCTTCATCCTGGCGGTGCTGTTCTTCCTCCAGGGGCTGGCTGTGATGCATGCGCTGACCCATGCACAGAACATGCACAACTTCTGGCTGGCCGGTATGTACGTGTTGCTGGTGCTCGCACTGCCGCAGATGTTCCTGCTGATCGCGGCGCTGGGCGCGATCGACGGCGTGGCAAACCTCCGCGACCGGTTACTGGCGCGCGGTACGGGTGGCGAGGACTGAACGGTTCGGATGGTTCGCGTGTAAACTCTGCGCGACCGGTGTGGATTCATTCAACGATTTACAGGAAAACCAAGATGGAAGTCATTCTGCTGGAAAAGATCGATAGCCTGGGCGGTCTCGGTGACAAGGTCCGCGTGCGTCCGGGTTATGCCCGCAACTATCTGCTGCCGCAGGGCAAGGCCAAGTTCGCCACACCGGAGAACATCGCCGAGTTCGAGGCCCGCCGTGCCGAACTGGAACGCGCGTCGGCTGAAGCACTGGCTGCCGCGGAGACGCGGCGCGAGAGCCTGACCGGCATGGTCATCGAGATGAAGGCGAAAGCCGGGGCCGAGGGCAAGCTCTTCGGTTCGATCGGTGCATCCGACATCGCCGACGCCGTGACCGCGCGCGGAGTGGAATTGGAGAAGCGCGAGATTCGCCTCCCCGAAGGCCCCCTGCGCCAGGCTGGCGAATACGAGATCCAACTGCATCTGCATGCCGATGTGGACGCCGACATCCGCGTCATCGTGATCGGCGAGGAATGACCCGAGGCGGGTTCGGGCCCCGGGCGGGGTCCGGACCCGGGTTGGTCTCCGTGGCAGGACCGTCATGACCCAGGGCTTTCGCGTGCCGCCGCACTCGGTCGAGGCGGAGCAGTCGGTCCTTGGCGGGCTGATGCTCGACAATGAGGCCTGGGACCGGATTGCCGACCGCATTGGCGCCGACGACTTCTACCGGCACGATCACCGGCTGATCTTTCGCGCCATCGCCGCGCTCGCGGAGCGCAATGCGCCGTTCGATATGGTCACCGTCGCTGAGCAGTTGCAGAACGCCGGCCAGTTGCAGGATGCCGGCGGTCTCGCCTATCTCGGTGAACTCGCCAGCCAGACCCCCAGCGCCGCCAACATCAAGGCCTACGCCGATATCGTCCGGGACCGCTCCGTCCTGCGCTCCCTGATCTCCGTGGGCACCGAGGTGGCCGACTCCGCCTTCGCACCGGAGGGGCGCCCGACCCGGGAACTCCTGGACCTGGCTGAGCAGAAGGTCTTCGCGATTGCGGAGCGGGGGGCACGGGGTGCCCAGGGGGTCCGCGGCATGAAGCCGCTGCTGGCCGCGGCGGTGGAGCAGATCGAGCACCTGTTCGAGACCAAGAGCCCGATCACCGGTATCGCCACCGGTTACCAGGATCTGGACGAACTCACCTCCGGCCTGCATCCGGGCGACCTCATCATCGTTGCCGGTAGACCGTCGATGGGAAAGACGTCGTTCGCGATGAACATCGCCGAGTACGTGGCGATGAAGACGGCGAAGCCGATCGCGGTCTTCAGCATGGAGATGCCCGGTGAGCAGATTGCCATGCGCCTGCTGTCGTCGATGGGGCGGATCAACCAGCAGAAACTGCGCTCGGGGCGGCTCGAAGATGCGGACTGGCCGCGGCTCACCAGTGCCGTGTCCATGCTTTCCGAGGCGCCGCTGTACATCGACGATACCCCGGCCCTGTCGCCCACCGAACTGCGCGCGCGGTCGCGCCGGTTGATGCGTGAGCACAAGGGGCTGGGTCTGATCGTCGTGGACTATCTGCAGCTGATGCAGTCCCCGGGTTCGCGCGAGAACCGTGCCACCGAGATCTCCGAGATCTCGCGCTCGCTCAAGGCCCTGGCGAAGGAGCTGGGGGTGCCGATGATCGCGCTGTCCCAGCTCAACCGCTCGCTGGAACAGCGCCCGAACAAGCGCCCCGTGATGTCCGACCTGCGCGAATCGGGCGCCATCGAGCAGGACGCGGACCTGATTGCCTTCGTTTACCGGGACGAGGTCTATAACGACGATAGCCCGGACAAGGGCACCGCCGAGATCATCATCGCCAAGCAGCGCAACGGTCCGATCGGCACCGTTCGGTTGACCTTCCATGGCCAGTACACGCGCTTCGAGAACTACCACCCTGACGTCTATGGTGTCGGCGTCCAGGCGTGAAGCGCGCCGCCCGCATCCAGCGTAGCGCCGGCGCCCTGCGCCACAATCTGTCCCGGGCGCGCGCGTTGGCTCCGGAACAGCGCGTCTGGGCGGTCATCAAGGCCGATGCCTACGGGCATGGTATCGAGTGGGCCGCCGCGCAGCTGGATGGGTTTGCCGACGGTTTCGCCGTTTCCTGCATCGAGGAGGCGCTGGTCCTGCGTCACGCGGGGGTCACGGCGCCGATCCTGGTCCTGCAGGGCCCGCGGGAAGCATCGGAGTGGGAAGTGTGTCACAGCCATGGGCTGCAGCCGGTCCTGCACGAGGAGGCGCAGTTGCCGGGGCTGGCCCGTTTTCGCGGCGAGTTGCCGGGGCTCTGGATCAAGCTCGACACCGGCATGCATCGTCTGGGCTTCGCACCGCTCAAGGCGCAGATCCTGTTTGAACAGATCCAGCGCCATCCCGCCGCGCGCAACGGCCTGCATTGGCTCACCCATCTGGCTTGTGCCGATCAGCCCGGCCACCCCCAGAATCGGGTGCAGTTGGAACAATTCGCCTACGCCGTGTCCGAGTTGCCGGGACAGCGAAGCTTTGCGAATTCAGCCGCGGTCGTGTCCGGTCTCGCCGGCACGGTGCTGCGGGGTGCGTGGATCCGCCCGGGCATCATGCTCTACGGTCCCAGTCCCCTGCTGGGGGAGGATGGGCCGGAACGGGATCTGCGCCCGGTGATGACAGTCACCGCGCCGCTGATCGCGGTGAAGAATCTGGAGCCGGGCGCACACGTCGGTTATGGCGCGACCTGGACGGCCACGCGCCCGACCCGGGTCGGCGTGGTCGCGATGGGCTATGCCGACGGTTATCCGCGTCATGCCCCCTCGGGTACGCCCGTGCTGGTGCACGGACAGGAATGT
Organism: Thioalkalivibrio sp.; assembly: GCA_003553165.1. Taxonomy (GTDB): domain Bacteria; phylum Pseudomonadota; class Gammaproteobacteria; order Ectothiorhodospirales; family Ectothiorhodospiraceae; genus Thioalkalivibrio. Next base: position 984 of record PUOZ01000170.1, on the reverse strand, counting down.
CCACTGGTGGGGCGGGTGTCGATGGATATGCTCGAGGTCGACCTCACCGGAGTGCCACATGCACGGGTGGGGGACTGGGTGACCCTCTGGGGGGAAGGCCTGCCGGTGGAGCGCGTGGCGCGGGCGGCGGGAACCATCGGCTACGAGCTGCTGACCCGCGTGGCCGGCAGGCTGCAGGTCGCAGAAGTCTGAGGCGCGGTCGGCGCGGATGCCGGCACAAAAAAACCCCGCCGTGAGGCGGGGTCTGAGGGCTGCGAAATGGTTTCGATCAGATCTTGGAGGTCGGGACGAAGCCGAGGTTGTCCTCGCCGATGCCCTCGACGACCGGTTCGTTCAGTTCAGCGGCACCGATATTGATGGTCTTGTGGTCCCGCAGGTAATCGGCCACCACGTCCCAGATCATGCGTCCGGTATTCCCTGCCGGCTCTTCCTGCACGCTGGCCCAGCCACCGACCACGTATTCCTTGTCCGGATCGATCGGCTTGCCGTCCAGTTCCATCGAAAGGATGCGATCGCCGATCCTGTTGGTCGGATTGATCGCGTATTTCAGGCCGCCGACGCGGACCATGTCGCCGCCCTGCTGGAAGAACGGGTCTTCATGGAACAGGTTGTCGGCCACGTCCTCGAGGATGGTCTTGATCATCGAGCCGGTCATCACGTTGCGCGTGACCGCGGGGTAGGTCAGTCCGGTCTGGTCCATCACGTGCTCGAAGGTGATCGGCATGCCCGGCATGACGGTGGTGCCCCAGCGGAAACCAGGCGAGAAGGAGATCTGTGCATCGATCTGCTCGTTGATGGCATCGACGATGACCTGGTCGAAGGTACCGTTGAAATTGCCGCGGCGGTAGAGCAGGGAGTCGGCAACCGCCAGTTCCTCGGACAGCTTCTCTTCCATGTTGAAGGTCTCGCCGTTGAAGGTGACCTCCTGGTTGCGCATGTTGGTGATGTACTGCTGCATTTCCGGATCGGGGTCGATCAGGTTCG
>PUOZ01000332.1 GCA_003553165.1 Thioalkalivibrio sp. | reverse complement strand
TGGCGGGATTCGCGCGCGCACTTGCCCGTGAGGTGGGCAGCCGCAACATCACCGTGAACACCGTCGCACCGGGCTTCATCGATACGGACATGACAAAGGAGTTGGCCGAGGCAACACGGGTCAAACTCCTGGAGGGGATTCCGCTGGGACGCCTGGGGCAGACCGGGGAGATTGCGGCGGCCGTTTCGTTTCTTGCTTCTCCGGAAGCCGGCTACATTACGGGGGAGACCCTGCACGTCAACGGTGGCATGTTCATGCATTGATTGCCGTCCCGGGGATTTTCGGACCGGTTCGGCACCGGAATCGACCGTCGCCCGGGTGGGTTGCGGACCGGGCCGGGGCCGCACTGGATCGAACCGGTTCTTTTCACTAGAATGGCGCTCGCAAATCGACCGCCACACACCCAAAGGGGATGTCGTACATGAGTAGCATTGAAGAACGCGTCAAGAAGATCGTCGTTGAACAGTTGGGTGCCAAGGAAGAAGACGTCACCAACACGGCGTCTTTCGTCGAGGACCTCGGCGCCGATTCACTGGACACCGTCGAGCTGGTCATGGCACTCGAGGAGGAGTTCGAAACCGAAATCCCCGACGAACAGGCGGAAAAGATCACCACCGTCCAGCAGGCCATCGACTACATCCAGGCGAACATGAAGGACTGAGGAACGCCGGCCCCCGGCCGTTCCAATGGACTGAAAGGCCAGGGCCGCTCGCGTTCGACCGGGGGTGGCCCTTGCTTTGTTGCGTTTTGAGGGAGGATTCAATTGTCTAAGCGTCGTGTGGTGGTTACAGGGCTGGGTATCGTTTCCCCCGTGGGCTCCACGGTGAAGACGGCCTGGGAGAACATTGTCGCCGGCAAGAGCGGTATTACGCCGATCGATGTCTTCGATGCCTCGGCCATGCCGGTCCGCATCTCCGGCGCGATCCGCGATTTCAATGCCGACGATTACGTCTCCACCAAAGAGCAGAAGAAGATGGACACCTTCGTGCTCTACGGGCTCGCGGCGGGTATCCAGGCACTGGACGATTCCGGGTTCGAGGTCACGGAGGCCAATGCCGACCGTATCGGCGTGGCGCTGGGTTCCGGTATCGGCGGCCTGCCGTACATCGAACGTTCCTACGCAGCCTACCTGAAGGGTGGCCCGCGCAAGATCTCTCCGTTCTTCGTGCCCAGTGCCATCATCAACATGGTGGCCGGAAATCTTTCCATCATGCGCGGGCTCAAGGGTCCGAACATCTCGATCGTGTCGGCCTGCGCCACGGGGACCCACAACATCGGAGACGCCGCGCGCATGATCGCGTACGGCGACGTGGATGCGATGCTCGCCGGCGGTGCGGAGATGGCGACGACCCCCCTGGGAATCGGCGGCTTTGCCGCGGCCCGTGCGCTGTCGACCCGCAACGACGATCCCGAACGAGCCTCGCGTCCCTGGGATCGCGATCGGGACGGATTCGTGCTCAGCGACGGTGCCGGGGTGATGATGCTCGAAGAGTACGAACACGCCAAGGCGCGCGGTGCGCGTATCTACGCAGAGCTTGCTGGGTTCGCCTGGAATTCCGACGCCTATCACATGACCTCGCCGTCGCTGGGCGGCGAGGGTGCGGCAGCCTGCATGGTGAAGGCCATGAAGGACGCCGGGGTGGATCCTTCGGAAGTGGGTTACATCAATGCCCATGGGACCTCGACGCCGGCTGGCGACCTAGCGGAGACGCTCGCAACGAAACTGGCGATGGGTGAACATGCGAAGAAGGTCTTCGTGAATTCCACCAAGTCGATGACCGGTCACCTGCTCGGGGCTGCAGGCGGGATCGAGGGGCTGTTTTCCGTGCTTGCCCTTTATCACAAGGTCTCGCCGCCGACCATCAATCTCGACAACCCGGGCGAGGGTTGTGATCTGGACTACGTCCCACATGAGGCGCGTGATCTGGATACCAGGGTGGCGCTTTCCAACTCCTTCGGGTTCGGGGGTACCAACGGGACCCTGCTGTTCCGCACGCTGTAAGGACAACCATGTCCGTCCGGCCCCTCGCGGCGGGCGTGGATCTCCTTGGCCTTGCCCGGGCCTATCCGGAGCGCTATCCGCATTTCCTGGATACCGCGCTGATCGGACAGGCGCCGGCGCGATTCTCCATCCTGTTTGCGTTCCCGGGCTCGACCATCGTCGGCAGCGGGGTGGCCGTTCTGGACCGCCTGCAGCAACTCGGTCCCTTGGACGCGATGCAGGCGGAGGCGGGACCCCAGGACTTACCGTTTCTGGGAGGATGGTTCATCTACCTGGGGTACGAACTGGCATGGGACATCGAACCTGCGTTGGGGCAGTGCTCGCAGGATCCCTGGCTGCCGACCGCCCTGGCGACCTATTTTCCAGCGGCGGTGATCGAAGACCACAGGGAAGGCCGCAGCTTCTTCGTCGACGATGGGTCTGCACCGGGACGCTGGGAGCATTTGCGTCAGGATCTGGCCGAGCTGGGCGAACCCCTGGAGCCGGGGGCGCAGCCCGGTCTGCGCGTGACGGAGGAGGACCCAGAGCGCTATCTCGCTGCGGTACGGCGTGCTTTGCGTTATATCCGGGACGGTGATTGTTTCCAGGCCAATCTGTCGCGCGAATGGCGTATCCACGCGCTTGATGGCATGGATGCACCGGACCTCTATCAGCGCCTCCGGCGCGCCAATCCGGCGCCATTTGCAGCCTGGCTGCGCCTGCCCGGAGCGGAGGTCATGAGTTCGTCGCCCGAGCGGCTGGTCAGCGTTCGAGAGGGCGTGGCCGAGACCCGGCCGATCGCGGGCACGCGGCGCAGAGACCGGGAAGTGATCAAGGACCAGGCATTGGTAAACGATCTCAGAATCAATGCGAAGGAGAAGGCCGAGCACGTGATGCTGGTCGATCTGGAGCGGAACGACCTCGGCCGGGTCTGTCGGCCCGGGACGGTCAGCGTCCCCGAGTTCATGACCATCGAGAGCTATCGGCGGGTCCATCACATCGTGTCCGCGGTCCGTGGGCGTCTGCGCGCCGGGACCACGCCGGCGGATCTGATCCGTGCCACTTTTCCCGGCGGCACCATTACCGGCTGTCCGAAGATCCGCAGCATGCAGATCATCCAGGAGTTGGAGGGGGGCGCGGCTCGGGGCGCCTATACCGGTTCCTGCGGCTACATCAGCCGGCACGGGGCGATGGACACCAATATCCTGATTCGCACGCTGGTGGTCCGCGATGGAGAGATCCGCTTCCGCACCGGGGCAGGTATCGTCGCCGACTCGGACCCCGAGGCAGAACTTGAGGAGACCCGACACAAGGCGCATGGACTCCTGGATGCGCTGCGGCGATGACGGTCCTGGTCAACGGCGAACGCGGCAATGGGATCGATCCCAGTGACCGTGGCCTCCAGTTCGGCGACGGGGTATTCGAGACGCTGCGCCTCGACGCAGGTTGTCCCGTGCTGTGGGAGCGCCACTGGGCCAGGCTGTGCCGGGGCCTCGAGGGCCTGGGTATCCCGCAGCCCCGCGAGCAGGATTGCCTCGATGACCTTCGGGCGGTGGCCGGCTCTTCCCTAGCGCTGGCAAAGCTCATCGTCACGCGTGGGCCCGGTCCGCGCGGCTATGCGGTACCGGAGCGGGTCCATCCCACGCGGATCGCGATGGGTGGAGGGCCGTTGGCGATTCCCGACGCCGGGCAGATACTTCGGCTTGGCATTTGCGGCACGCGGGCGGGCCGCAGTCCTCTCCCCGGCTGCAAGCATCTGAATCGCCTGGAGAACGTACTTGCACGGCGCGAGTGGGGTGCGGATTGGGATGAAGGTCTGATGCTGGACGGCTACGGTAATGCCAGCTGTGCCACCCAGAGCAATGTCTTCATCCTGGACGGCCGTTGCCTGCTGACCCCGCCCGTGGACGAATTTGGTGTCGCGGGAACGCGGCGGGGCTGGCTGCTGGAACACGCTGCCCGGGCCGGGCTGCTGGTGCAGGAGGCAACACTGCCCCTGGACCGGGTGCTGGCTGCGGAGGCCATCTTCCTCAGCAACAGCCGGATGGGGCTGAGGCGTGCCCTCCTCGTCGGGCAGCGTGATAGTGTGGCCGGCGACGGGCCGGCGTCGGCGGCCCTGGCCATGGTTTTTGAGCTCGGAGCGGAATTGAATGCGTTGGTTTAGCCTTATTTTCCTTTTCCTCCTGATCATCGCCACGCTCGCGGGCGCCCATCTGGTGAGCACCTACCAGAAAGAAGTGTTTCAGCCGCTGGGACTCGAGCGCGATGAGATCCTGGTGGTGCGCCCGGGGCAGGGCTTCCGCCAAATCAACCGGGAACTCGTGGACCGAGGTTGGGTGCATCATCCATGGATGCTCGAAGTCCATGCTCGCTACCATGGGATCGCCGGCCGCCTGCAGGCCGGTGAGTATGAAGTGCCTGCCGACATGACCCTGGCGCGTCTGCTGGACAACATGGCGCGTGGTGTGGTCGTGCGGCACAGGCTGACGGCCCCCGAGGGATGGACGGCCCGACAGTTCCTGGAGGCGGTCCAGGCGCATACGGCCCTGCGACCCATGCCTGAGCCCGCAGACCTCGAGATGGTGATGGCGGAGCTGGGCAAGCCCGACATGCATACGGAGGGCTGGTTCCTTCCCGATACCTACGTCTTCGGTCGCGACACGCCGGCGATTCAGGTGCTGAAGATGGCTCATGAAGCCTTGAACCGCCAGCTCGAACAGGCTTGGGCAGAGCGTGTCGAGGATCACCCGCTCGAAACACCGTACGAACTGCTCATCCTCGCTTCGATCATCGAGAAGGAGACCGGCCAGGCGGAGGAGCGCGGCCTGGTCGCCGGTGTCTTCGTCAACCGGGTGCGCCGGGGCATGCGCCTGCAGACAGACCCGACCCTGTTGTATGCGCTGGAGCCCGGAGCGACCCGGCTGACCCGCGCGGAGCTGCGGCGTGACCACCCCTACAACACCTATACCCGGGATGGCCTGCCGCCGACGCCGATCGCGCTGCCTGGCCGGGCGTCGATCCGGGCTGCCGCCAATCCGGCGGAGACCGAGGCGCTCTTTTTCGTTTCCCGCAAGGACGGTACGCACGCGTTCTCGAGGACCTACGCGGAACATCGGGCCGCCGTGATCAAGTACCAGCTGGGTGGCGACGCGAGTCGCTACGGGGCGCAGCGGTGAAGGCTTCGGGGCGCGGTCGTTTCATCACCTTCGAGGGGATCGAGGGGGCGGGGAAGTCCACGCAGCTCGAACGCCTGCACCGGCGACTGCGCATAGAGGACGCGCAGGTGGTGCTGACCCGCGAGCCCGGGGGGACGCCGCTTGGCGAACGGCTTCGCGGTCTGTTGCTCGATCCCGAGGTCGGCGCGATGGCTGCCGAGACCGAACTGCTGCTGATCTTCGCGGCACGCGCAGAACATCTTTGCGAGGTCATCGAGCCGGCGCTGGCGCAGGGCGCCTGGGTCCTCTGTGATCGTTTCACCGATGCCAGTTTCGCCTACCAGGGCGCGGGACGGGGCCTAGGGGCTGAACGGGTCGCCGTGCTCGAGACTTGGCTACAGGGCGCTTTTCGGCCTGATCTGGTCCTGCTGTTCGATGTGGCTCCGCAGGTCGGACTGGAGCGAGCCTTGTCCCGGGGCAAACGGGATCGCATCGAAAGCGAGGACATGGCCTTCTTCGAACGCGCCCGTAACGCCTATCTGCAGCGGGCCCGGGCGGACCCCGGACGTTACCGGGTCATCGACGGTGCGGCTGACCTGGAAGCGGTGGGTGGGCAGGTCGATCGGGCCTGGGAAGCCTGGCTGCGCGGAATGGGCGGGTAAGGTTCAAGCGATGAACAGCATGCCATCCGCCGACGCACCCGAAGCGTTCCCACCCTGGCTCCGCTCCCCGCTGGCTGGCCTGGCCGCGCTGGTGCGCACGCGACAGCCGCCCCCGGGGCTGCTCGTGGTTGGCCCCGAAGGCGTGGGCAAGGGCCTGCTGGTCCGGACCTTCCTGCAGCGGGTCGCCTGCAAGGCGGCAACCGACGACGTCTTCCCTTGCGGAATCTGCAATGGTTGTCGCAGCTTTCTGAGTGACAGTCACCCCGAGATCCTTGAGATTGCGCCGGAGGAGCCCGGCAAGGAAATCCTCATCGACCGGATCCGCAGCGTGATCGATTTCCTCTCCCTCAGTCACAGCGGTCCGGCGCGGCTGGTGTTCATCGAGCCGGCGGAGTCCATGAACGTGAACGCCGCCAATGCCTTGCTGAAGACCCTGGAGGAGCCGCCGGAAGGGGCGATGCTGCTGCTGGCCGCGGCGCGCCCGGCGCGGCTCGCGGCGACGATCCGCAGCCGTTGTCAGCGCCTGCGTATTCCACCGCCGGATTCTGCACTGGTGCGCCAGTGGCTCGCGCCCATGGTGCGGCAGGGACTCGGGGTGGACGAGGCGCTGGCGGCGAGCCTGAATCGGCCGATGGCGGCGCGGGCGTTGCTCGATGATCCGGTCGCTATCGAGCGCTGGCGCCAGGATCGCGAGGCACTGGGGATGCTGCTGGAGAGCGCATCGCCGTTCCCCGTGGCCACAGTTTTCCATGCCTGTGATCTTGGCTCGCTGCTGCCCCGTTTGCAGCGGCTGCTTGTTTCCGCTCAGACTTACCTGGTTACCGACCAGGCGGATGCGTTTGCCCGCCTGTTCGAACCGGGGGCGCTGGAGAGCTTCGCGCGCAGTCGCGGGCTGCAGGAGCTGTCCAGCCTGTTCCAGGACTCGCTGCAGTGGCATCGCGATCTTCCGACCGCGTTGAATCCGCAGTTGCGTTGCGAGCACATGGTACTGCGTCTCTGGCGGCGGGCCTCATGATTGCAGCTTCGCATGGTTTTCGATGGGACTGGCACTGCGGGAAGCAAAGCGACCATAATCAACATCCGGGGTCGGTTCAGAGGCATCGCATCGAGAGGTCCCGGCGCAACATGGCGACCGTAATGGATAGTGACGTATTGGAGACGAGATGACGGCACCTACGAGAGGCCGCATTCTGACCCTGGCGATCCGGGAGAAGTCCGCGTTGTTCGCGGCCTACATGCCCTTCTTGGCCAACGGTGGCCTATTCATCCCCACCGAAAAGCCCTTCAGGCTCGGTGACGAAGTCTTCGTACTCCTGTCGCTCCTGGACGAACCCGAACGGATACCGGTTCCCTGCCAGGTTGTCTGGATCACTCCTGCAAGGGCCCAGGGGAACCGTGCACGCGGTATCGGCGTGCAATTCAATCCGAATGACAAGGGCGCTACACGGCGCCTGATCGAAAACCAGCTGGGCGGCATGCTCCAATCGACCGGACGCACGCATACGCTTTGACGAGTGACAGGCTCCTGCCGCCCCCCGTCGTTCTATCCGCTTTCCGCGTGATCCGCGACCAGCGCAAGCGCCTCGTCGAGGGCTTCCATGGGCAGGTAGAAATGCGGCGAGAAACGAATGCCGCCACCTCTTTGTGCGCACAGGACCCCGGTTTCCTGCAGGCGCCGAAAAAGCGTTTCGGTTTTCCCCTCGGCCAGTCGGAAGGTGAGAATGCCCGCATGCCTGGCCGGCGGGGTCAGGATCTCGCAGCCCAATGACCGGAGCCCGTCGTGCAGGTGCCGCCAGCGGTCGTCGATCGCCGTCGCGATCTGTTCCAGACCCACCTCGAGCAGCAGTGACAGGCTGGCCTGCAGAGCATGGATGCCGAGCAGGTTGGGGCTCCCGGGTTCGAACCGCCGCGCATCCCCGGCTACGGTGAGCGCATCGCTGCTGTAGTCGCCCGAATCGGCCAGCATGTGCCAGCCGAATTCCTGCAGGATAAGGCGGTCCCGCAACTCGGGACGGACATAGAACAGCGCGATGCCCTCGGGTGCGAGCAGCCACTTGTGCGCATCGGCCATCACGAAATCGGCCTGCACCGCCCGGGCGTCGAAGGGTAGGGCGCCCAGATGCTGAATGGCGTCCACGCAAAACAGGATGCCCCGGCTGCGCAGCGAGGTGCCCAGCCGGTGGAGATCCATGCGCAGCCCGCTCGCGAACTGCACCGCACTGCAGGAGAGCAGAGCGGTCCGGTGGTCACAGGCGGCGAGCAGCGCGTCCTCCGGAGCATCGAAGGGGAGATCGACCTCGCGCACCTCCAGCCCGAAGCGCTCCGCCGCCATCAGCCAGACCACGCGGTTGGAGGGGAACTCGCCGCGCGGGATGACGATGTTCTGGCCGGCAGACCAGGGCAGGCCGAAGGCGACGATGGACAGGGCCTCGGAGGTGTTCTTCACGAAGGCAATGTCGGCTGCCTCCTCGGCACCGATGAGGGCTTGCAC
>PUOZ01000364.1 GCA_003553165.1 Thioalkalivibrio sp. | reverse complement strand
CTGGACGGGGCGGTTTGAAGAAAAAGGGGACGGATATGCTTTTTCCGGTGAGCGCAGCATCAACGCTCCTGATTATCACGCAAGCTCCGCAGACCGTCAGATTGGCGCTGTTTCAAGGGACACCCTTGTGGGAGGCCAGCCTCTGGGCGAAGGTTTTCCGCCGTTCGGTCGCCGAGTGGGCTCGCCTCCCACAGGGGACGGCTATGCGGTGAGAGAGCGTTGCGCACGAACGGATTCCATGCGGAGCTTGCGTGATAATCAGGTCAACGCTTGATCTCATACGTGATATCCGATCCGGACTCCCGAATGATCTTCGCTTGCTTGAGTTCTTCGTAGAAGCTGGCCGGTTCGGCACCATTCAGTAGCTGCGCGCATTGCGACTTGATCCAGTTCACCAGTTTCGCCTTCTTCCGAGGTCGTGTGCGCCCGTCCATTGGGGCCAGCCGATCGATAATCAACGCTGCACACGGCGACAGTTCCGCAGCTGGAGGCTTAGCCGGTTTCTCGGTCTTGTTCGTGGGGACTCGCCTGCACTTCCTGCCCAGCTTCTTGATGTGGTTGATCAGCCCATCAAACCCGGAGTCGTTGGTGATCACATGAAATTCGACCCCTTCGTTGGCGATTTCGTGAAAGCGGCCCAAGTGGAATGCCAAATGGAAATCCAGGTTATTGGCTCCCGTCGTTTTCAACGCCATGATTTCCAGCGTACAAAAGGCTGCGGACGAAGCATCGCCGAGCTTCAACTTCGTGTTCTTGGGTCCGAGAAAGACGAACACGCGCTGGTATTTGCCGAGATCGACCGCCTCGAGAGAGCCGACGTTTTCGTAATCGACGAATCCCCATGGCGTTCCGTGCATCGCATCTCTCTCTTGGCCTCGGGCGGGGCATTCTTCTCCTGGTTCCAGGAGGTCGGCTTCATGGTCCAAAAATAGCACAACACCTACCGTTTGTTCTCAGCGGATACGGGCTCAGACGTCACACTATTGGACACCCGGGTTGTCGCCCCTGCTCGAGAAACCGATGCGCGCGATCGCCCAGAAAGCGGATGTCTCTTAGCACCCTCAGGCGTGTACCTGCCGCGCCCATCAGCTCCTTCGCGCGATCCGCTAATGCGGGATCACCGGGCGCTGGATAGCACGCGTCGAACTGGGCCTTTGGGAAACCGAAGAAGTCCTGGAGCGTTTCCGGCTCTTCGGCCGCTGACAGGCAGACGCCCCGCGTTTCCCAGTGGGCGAACATGCACAGGATGGATTTCGGTTTGGGGAGCAGCCGCCCAAGCTCCTGCCACCGTTGATGAAACTCATTTCGCTGGATCGTGTTCATCGGGTTACCGTGCCCGACGAACAAGACGGGCATTCGCAGGGGCTGCATCGTCCTGTCTCCACTCATGAACCAACTCCGATGAACGGGTCTACGGCCGATGGAACTGAGCCATGACGTCCAACCGTTTGGCGTTCATGCAGCCGGACGAATCGGCCCAGGCTGCGACCGCCCATGCCCGCATCTGGCTGCTTCTCATTCCTTCACTGCAGCCATGACGACCTTCGGGTTCTGGTCGACCACTTTCAGCAGAACTCTTGCGGCTCCCCGCGGTGTGCGCAGACCTTGTTCCCAATGACGAAGCGTGCCAAGTGAAATACCGAACGTGGCACAAAACCGCTCCTGGCTCATCCCGGTTTTCGCCCGGATTGCCCTTACGTCAAGGACTTCCGGGGTATGCTCCACCACACCAGACTTCTTCCCTTGCGCATGATTGGCCGCATCCTTGAGACCTTCCGAAATATCAGTGAATGCCTTGCCCATGTCGTTGCCTCCAGAATGCCACCAATTCGTTCACAGCCTTCGCCAACTGCCGTTTTTCTTCAGCCGAGATGTTCGCCTTTTCGTTCTTTCCGAAGGCTGCCAACAGGTAAAGTGGCATCATTTCGCTGTGGAAGTAGTAAATGATGCGTAGCCCGCCCCTCTTTCCGCCACCTTGGCGCGCCCAACGGAGCTTCCGAATCCCGCCCGTACCTTCCACCAGAACCCCCGCACTCGGGTGCTCAGCTAGGTAAGTGATCAGATCACCGCGCTCTTCATCTGATAGCAGACTTGCGATTTTGCGCTGAAATGGCGCCGTTTCGGCGATCGTGATCATCAGCGGAGAATCTACTCCAATGGAGTAGATGTCAAGCGCGCCAATTCAGCCGGGGTCGACCGGTGGCCCACCCTGACCACGGTCACGATCAGGAGATCTGTCCCGGATGAGCACTCCCGTTCCACTCGAGACAACAAATGGGCCCGAAACCGGGTCTTGGCTAGAATAGCGGCCATGGAAGGCATCGGCGACCTGAGCACCCTTTCCGCGCTGATGGCGGGCATCAGCCTTAGCGCGGCGGCCGGGCTGCGGGTGTTCCTGCCGGTGCTGGCGCTGGGCCTCGCCTCGCGCTTCGGCCTGCTGGAACTGGGCGAGGACTTCGCCTGGCTGGCCTCCGACCCGGTACTGATCGTGGTGGGCATCGCGGCCCTGTTGGAGGCTGGCGCCTATTACATCCCGGTGGTCGACAACTTGCTTGACACCCTGGCCACCCCCGCAGCGATCGGCGGCGGCACGGTGATCGTTGCCTCGCTGCTACCCGAGATGAACGGGCTGCTGCAGTGGGGCACTGCGGCGCTGCTTGGCGGCGGTGCTGCAGGCATCGTGCAGGGCACGACCGTGCTGGCCCGCGGGGTATCCACTGCCTCGACCGGCGGTCTGGCCAATCCCCTGATTGCCACCTCGGAGACCGGGGGCAGCCTGCTCACGATCGCGTTCGCGCTGCTGATCCCGCTGGCCTTCGGCGTGCTGGTGATCCTGGCTCTCGTGTGGCTGCTCATCCGGCTCATCCGGCTGCTGCGCAACCGGCGGCGCAGCGCACCGGACCTGAATGCCTGAGACCGTTGGCAGCCCTTTGGGGCTGCGCCCATGGCCGCAAAACAGCGTGGTCCGAACCGACCGGACGTCGAGACCTGGAACACCCGCTAAGATGGGTTCGTCGAGACTCTGTAGCGAAACCAGAAAACGTCCATGTCCGATCCCTTGCCCCGCTCCCGTTCTCGCCTCGCCCTGTCGCTGCTGGCAGCGCTGGTGGTACTGGCACTGGCCTGGTTCGCGGGCAGCTACTGGCTGCTCAATAGTTCATGGCTGCCGCAGCGGCTCTCCCAGTTGGAGGGGATCGACATCGCCTGGGAGCACGGTCGCAGTCGGCATCCCGGCCGCTGGGAAGTCGAGGGCTTCCACCTGGCCCGTGCAGATAAAGAACTCGCACTCTCTGTCGCTGCGGAACGTGCGACGCTGGAGCTCTCGCTGCTTGCACTGCTGCGGGGCGGCCTGCACATCCGTTCGCTGGATGCCCGCGGAATCCGGCGCCTGACCCTGAACGACCTGGTCCTCGACGGTGCCGGCCAGCTGCGTCTGGAGGACACCGAATTCACGGCCCGGCAACTGGCGATCTCCCACCTCGCGCTCCGCCTGGAGGGTGGCCGGCTGCAGCGCGATGCCGACGGCGCCACCCTGGTGCGCGACATCGACCTTGCCGCCGAGGCGTCGCTGGCTCGGGTCGCACCGATGGAGGTCGGCGCGGCGGTGCTGGAGGCATTGTCCGGCACCGTGCAGCTGGATGCCCACGCCGACGCCTGGGATGTCTTCATGCCCTATCTGGAAACCCTGCCCTGGCTCGCGCTGTCCGGCCATGGCCGGCTGCAGGGCGATCTGACGGTGGCTCGGGGAATACTGGCGCCGGGCAGCGCCCTGCGCCTGGACTCGCCCGAACTGCGTGTCGAAGTCGATGAACCGCGGCTGCGCGAAGGCCTCTGGCCTGACCGTGACCCGCTCGCGCCCGGGGCGCTCGGCACCACACACCGCGCGGAGGGCGACGGCGCGGTCCTCCTGGCGGTTTCCCCCGAACATCCGGAGCGGCTGACATTCACCACGCGGTTGCGCGACGTGACGTTGGCCGATGCAGACCCCTACGCCCACCGGACTGAACTGACGCTCAGCGTGGAACTGAACAACCGGCGCCTGGACCGTCTGGAGGAACCCGCCGGCGCACGGCTTGCGCTGCGCGGCGACGTGACGCGCCTGGATATGCTCGATCCCTATTTGGCGCACCTGTTCGAAGGCCAGGGCATCGAGCTCCGCGGCACGGGTGAGCTTGAGGCGGAGCTGGAGACGCTGGGCCAGCACCCGGCTGCGGCCCGGCTGGAGATCAGCGCGCCGCAACTCGAGGTCAAGGGGCTCGGTTACGCCGCGAGCGGCGAAGGCACGCTGCGCGCCGGACTGGAGGACGACCAGGTCTCGCTGGATATGCTGTTGGTCGGGGCCACCCTGCATCACCAGGCGCGCCAACTGCTCGCCGGGGCCGAACTGCGGCTGGCGGCGACAGGCCCCTTCGACCCGGAACAGGCCGAGGACGGTACCCGCGCGGAGATCGTCTGGCAGACTGCGCGCTTGCCCGACATCGCAGTGCTGCAGCATTACCTCGACCCTTACCTTTCCGACCCCGCGCCCCTGCTGCTGCTCGGCGGCAGCGCGTTGAGCGAGGGCCAGATGGTCGTGGCGGAGAACGGCCTGCGGGGTTCGCTCTCGCTGTCCGGCGAGAAGCTGCGCACCAGGCTGGGGGGGCACACCGTGGAAAACGACGTCGAGTTCACGCTGGCCCTCAACGAGGCCGCGCTGGACGGAACGCGGCTGGACATTGGCGGCAGCCGGCTGCGTTGGCAGGCCCAGGGCGAGACACCGGATGCGGAACGTCTGGAGAGCGATCTGGTTCTGCTTGAAGGGCGTCTGCACCGGCGTGACGGTGTGCCTGGTGGGCAGTTGGTTCTGGAAGGCACGGTCCGGCAGCTCGGGTTCCTGAACGCTTTCCTGCCCGATGCCCACGGTCTCGCAGTGCAGGGCCATGGGCAGCTCCACCTCGAGGGCAGCTTCGCGGGCAACCGGATCCTGCCGGGGACCCGGCTGCTGGTGGCGGCCGAGCAGCTGCAGGTGGGATTTCTCGACCATCGTGCGGCCGGACGCGGCGCACTGAGCGCGCGGCTGGAGACGCCGGAACAGGCCCGTCTCACGCTCGAGATTCCGGAATATGCGCTGCAGCGCCGGGACGACGAACGGCCGCACCTCCAGGGGCGTGAGCTGGTCGTCACAACCCGAACCGGGCAATTCTCGGAAGTGCTTGCGTCACCGGAGCCCCGGCACTTCACCACATGGATCTCCCTCCCAGAGACCGAGGTGCCTGATTTCACCCGGTACAACACCTATTTGCCTGAAGGCGCGGGCGTCACGCTGCTCGGCGGGACGGCGCGCGTCGCCAGCGAGTTCACCCTGGTGGGGCTGGAGGCCCGGGGCGAAGTCAACCTTCGGGCCAGCGGCGTCGAACTGGCATTGCTCGACCAGCACCTGCGCGGGGACCTGCAGCTCGCCCTACGGCTCGCGGAGGGCGAGCTGGCGACGCGGCAGTTCAACGCGGCGCGGTCCTTCCTCCGCCTGGATCAGGTGCAGCGGCAGAATGGCGAGCAAGCGGGCGATGCCGACTGGTGGGTGCAACTGGATTTCGACGACGCACAACTGCGCTGGACGGAGCAGATCCGCCTCGCCAGCCGGGTGGCACTGACGATGCGCGACACGGGCCTGCTGGCCCGCCTGTTTCTCGCCCGTGCCCGGGACAGCGCCTGGCTGGGCCGGCTGCTGGACGTTCGCGGTATCGAGGGCAGCGCGCAGCTGGACCTGAACGACACCCGGATCCGTCTCAGCGACGTCGATCTCGTGGGCGAGAACCTGACGCTGCTCGCCGACCTGGCACTGGCGGACGGCACGTCCAACGGCGCGCTGTATGCCCGGCTGGGCGCGTTGGCGCTCGGCGTCGAACTGAACGACAGCGAACCCACCCTGCGCATCCTGCGCCCGCGCCGCTGGTTCGACGCCTGGCGCGCCGTGCAAGACCCGGCCCGGTGACGGCAGCCTTCCGGCGACATCGCGCGCCTCGGCGCGTGCGTTGGCCCTTGTTGGCCGAGATGTCCTTGCGCCCGCCGGACACGAACAGGAGGACGAGCTTCATGGCGGACGGAAGCCCCAGGGCCAGGTGTCTCGGTCCAACATTGCGCGAAGCTCTGCGATCTAAGGCTGTTTGTTGCCCTGAATGCCGGCGAAGGTCCGTTCGTTGAAGAGGTCGGAGAAAGTCTTGAGCAGTTGGACCTTCGCAACCTGCGCGTGCTTCGGATTGATCACGGCAATGTTCTCCAGGCCACCGGAGACCGCCGCGCTGGGGACCAGTAGTGCGAGGCCGCCCACGCCTTCCAGCCAGACGTCACCCAACCGTTGGGTGGACTCCGGGTAGGGATAGGCTGCCCAATGCTTCGGGAGCTTGCCGTGGGGCAGACTCTCGAGGCTGGCGTCGTCCGGAAGGCTGTACACACCGAGGCGGTAATCGCTGGGTATCAGACGGGGTGAGGGCACATAGTTCGCCAGCTCCAGCAGGGCGGTGGCCGGCGAACAGGCGAAATAGAGCACGGGATGGCCAGCGGTGTTCCAGCGGGCGCCGTCCTGGAAGCTCGCTCCCAGGCCGCTGTAGTCTTCCAGGAACCGCTCGGGGCAGATCCGGTAAAGCCGCATCAGGTGAACTCGCCGAACTCGATCTTGCGCAGTACCTCCCGGACCCACTTGCGCCCCTCGAAGGTGTCGAACAGCTGCAGTGGCTTCTCGCCGGCCAGCGCCGCAACGGGTGTGTCGAGCCAGGCATTCGCGGTATCGAGATCGCCCCAGATGCGAGTGGCCTCCGCGTACAGCCTAAGCACGTCCAGCACCTCCTCGGTAGCCACGGGATCGAGGGCCTTCCTTCGGTAGAAGCGGCTCAGGTTGGCGGAAGTGGTATGCAGCAGCCGCACGAACATCTCCCGGTTGCCCAGAAGATTCACGGCCTTCTTCACGACCTCTCCCGGGATACCGGTGCGGACCAGCCGGATATAGTCGGCCTGGTCGCTCAGGGCGGACGCCGGGATGGGGAACTCGTCGAGAACCGAATACGGGTGGGTGGCTTCCATGGGATCTGCTCTGGGTGGATTGGTATCAGCCAGCTTGCATCAAAATGATTAGTTTGTCACGTCTTATTGACGCAAAGCGACACCAGGACAGGCGTCGATCAGGACCGATCACCAGGCACGTTAAAACTCATCCGCACGCGCAAGGACACCGGAAAGATCCTCTTCCGAGGCAGACGACCGGCGTCGGTCACTCCACCGCCTCGTAGTTCCCACGCACGTAGGCCGGGGCGATGCCATAGGGCTTGCTGCCGTCATCGGGAAAGGCGATGTAATAACCACCGTCCCAGTCGTCCACGGTATCGGGGCTGATGCGCATCACGCCCTCCTGGGTATCGACCTCGAAGGGCTCCGATACGAACAGCAACTGGACGCGGGTCCTCTTGCGGAACCAGGGCAAATCCGGAGGCCGGTTCGCACGCGAATAGCGCACCGGGCCAGCCGGCTCGGCGTGTCTCGCCTCCGTCGGCTCCGGCAAGCCCTCCTCGTCGATCAGCAACCGGAACTCCCGGAACCAGCGCGCCAACTTCTCGTGGTAGCGATGGGTCTCGTAGGCCGGGCCGTTATAGAAGCGCGACACGCGATGAAAATCGGCCTCGGTGGGTCTCGTCTTTCCCACCGCGTCCTGCCGCGGCCGGAGGAAGCGGGCGATGAAGGCCACCTGCTCGGTGACCGGAGCCGTGAACAGCGCGGCAGCGCTTGGCGCACCCACGGCCCGATGATTCTCACCCATGATCTGCCCGAGCCCGAGGCTCATCGACCGCAACCGCAGTTCCTGCAGATCCGCATCGGGATGACGCTCGTTCAGGCGGGACAGGTAGTGCTGTTCGAACCGCGGACGGATCACGCCGGCCGTCTCCTGCCGGATGATGGCCAGCACCCATTCCGGCTGAACCGTGACCCCCTCCTCCGCTTTCAGTGCCGCGCAGGCGGTCACGGCATGGCCACCGTACCGTGCAAGGATGCCGCGGCAATCCAGGAAGCGGCGCTTGTGCAGGGCGTTGAGATGGAAGATCGCGTCGTCCAGGTCGCCGCTCATCGCCTGCCCGCTCTCGATCGTTTCCACCGCCGTTGCGGCCATGCGCTCCAGCGTCGCGACGGTCAGCGTGGTGTCGGGAATGTTGGTGATCAAGCGGCTGGCGGTATTCCAACGGCTGGGATAGCAGAGGATGTCGCGGGTGATCTTCCGTGTCAGCCCATGTTCGAATTGAAACTGCGCGACGCCGCGGTTGGTACCGCGTCCGAAATCCCCATCCACCAGGAAGGCCCCCGAACTCGCTGTGGAATAGCCCAGAAAAATCATCAG
>PUOZ01000281.1 GCA_003553165.1 Thioalkalivibrio sp. | reverse complement strand
GTGGCGCAGGCGTGTGGCCAGCGCCAGGTAACGCTCCACCTCCGCATCGCAGTGCCGACGTTCCGCCGCGTCCAGCCCCGACTCTGCGGCGTGGATGGCGTTGACCTTGGCACGCACCAGCGCCCGGTATATCTGGTAGAACGGGAGCAGGGTCAGCGCACCGAGGTCTTCGCGGTGCTCGAGATAGACGTTGAGCACCCGGTGCGCATGGCCCGGGGCGCCCCGGGCGTGCAGGTCCATCGTCAGGAAGGCGATCTCCGAGGCCACGTCGATCCAGCGCAGCGAGGGGTTGAACTCGATCCCGTCGAAGATGGCGAGGCATTCCCGGCCCTGCTCGTCGTCGATGTAGACCATGTTCCCCAGGTGCATGTCGCCGTGGCAGGCCCGCACGAATCCCTCCCGATGCCGCTCGGCGATGACCGGTTCGAAATGTTCTGCGGTCTCCCGGGTCCAGGATTCCAGTTCCTGCAGACGCTCGCGGCGTTCGGACACACGTTCGGCCGAGGGCGCGAGGGCCTCGAAGTTGGCCAGCATCGGAGCCAGGACCTGCTGCGGGGTGCCGTGTTCCGAGCCCATTCCGGCGCGTTCCGTGGTCTCGTGGAAGTGGGCCACGGTGCGTCCCAGTTCGTCCATGGCCGTCACCGGCAGCCGGTCCGCCTCGAGCAGCCGGTCGAGCTGCCGGTCGCGGTCGAAACGGCGCATGTGCACCGCGTACTCCAGCACGGGGCCTTCGTCGTCGCTGTCGACGCCAGCGTCGATCCGTGGGTCCTCCACGGAGCCCCGCACCGTGGCGAGATTCAGGTAGATGCCCGGCGCCAGGGCCCGGTTGATCTCAAGCTCGGCCGCGCAGAACCGCTTGCGCGAGTCCAGGGTTGAAAAATCCAGGAAGCCCAGGTCCAGCGGCTTCTTGAACTTGTAGGCATGTTCTCCGGCCAGCAGCACCGTCGAGATGTGGGTGTCGATGTGTTCCACCGAGGATGCCGGATGGGGGAAACGGCCGGGTTCGGAGAGGCTCCGAAGGAGTTTCTGCTGTCGTTCGAGCGGGTCCATGGGGACCTCTGGTTGGGATGCAGGGTCTGCCGGTCGAGGCTGACGCGTATGTAAGGTACTGCCGCCTCAGGTTACCATTGGCGTTTCCCCGAAATCGAACACCATGATGCTCAGACGCCGTCCCAGGTCCCGTTCGCGGATTCGCAGCACGCTTGCCGCCGGGTTCTGGTTCTCCCTGGGCCTGTTGCTGGTCGCCGGCGCGATCGGCGCCTGGTACGTGCAGCAGATGGACCGGGAAATACAGGCCCGCTTCGAGGGCAAGCGCTGGTCGCTGCCGGCGCGTGTCTTCGCACGCCCGCTGGAACTCTACGTCGGCCGTTCCCTGACCGCGGATCTGCTGCGGCTGGAACTCGAGGCGCTGAATTACGAGGAGGGGGATTCCCGGCCCGGCCAGTTCTCGATTCAGGGTAATGATGTGTCGCTGCGGACGCGGCCGTTCGTGTTCAGCGACGGCCCCGAGCCCGCGCGCGCGGTGCGCATGCGTCTGGGAGACGGCATGGTCACCGATCTCAGGGACCAGCACGGCAGCGTCGATCTGATGCGGGTCGAGCCCATGCTGATCGGCAGCATCTATCCGACCCACGGCGAGGACCGGATCCTGGTGACGCTGGAAGACGTCCCTCCGGGACTCGTCGCGGCATTGCTGGCGACCGAGGACCGGCGCTTCCTCGCGCACCGGGGCGTGGATCCGATCGGCATCGCCAGGGCGGCCTGGGCCAACCTGCGCGCCGGGCGCACGGTGCAGGGAGGCAGCACCCTGACCCAGCAGCTGGTGAAGAACTTCTACCTGACCCACGAGCAAAGCCTCAAGCGCAAGCTCAATGAGGCGGTGATGGCCATCCTGCTGGAGTACCGTTATGCCAAGGAGGAGATTCTCGAGGCTTACCTGAACGAGGTGTTTCTGGGCCAGGCGGGGGACCGCGCGATCCACGGCTTCGGTCTTGCAGCCGAGTTCTATTTTCAGCGACCGCTACGCGAGCTCGACCTGGACCAGCTGGCGTTGCTGGTTGGGTTGGCTCGCGGCGCCAGCTACTACGATCCACGCCGGTTCCCGGAGCGTGCGCTGGCGCGCCGCAACGGCGTGCTCGACCGGATGCTGCGGGAGGGGCTGGCTTCGCTCGATCAGGTCGAGCAGGCGAAGGCGCGGCCCCTCGGCGTCTCCCCGCGGGCGCCGCGAAGCGAGGGCCACTTCCCGGCCTTTCTCGACCTGGTGCGCCGACAACTGCGCACCGAGTACCGCGAGGAGGACCTGCGCAACGAGGGGCTGCGCATCTTCACCACCCTCGACCCTGGCATCCAGTTCACCCTGGAGCGGCACGTCGAGGAAGGCGTGGCCGAACTCATCGCAGCGCGCGGCATCCGTGATCCGCTGCAGGCGGCCGCGGTGGTCACCGATCCGCTCGCGGGAGAGGTTCTCGCACTGGTCGGCGACAGCAACCCGCGCTTTCCCGGCTTCAACCGTGCCGTGGAGGCGAGGCGGCCGGTCGGTTCGCTGATCAAGCCCTTCGTCTACCTCGCGGCCCTGTCCGATCCCGAGCGCTACACGCTGGCCACCCTGCTGGACGACAGTCCGCTGACCCTGCAACTGCCGCACGGCCAGCCCTGGTCGCCGCAGAACTTCGACCGCGAATTCCACGGCCAGGTCACGGCCTGGGAAGCCCTGGTCCGCTCGTACAACGTGGCCACCGTGCGCCTGTCCCAGCAGATCGGCATCTCCCAGGTGATCCGGCTGATGCAGACCCTCGGGCTGGAACGGACGCCCGCGCCGCTGCCGTCGTTGGCGCTGGGGGCGCTCGACATGTCGCCGCTGGAGATCGCCACGCTCTACCAGGCCCTGGCCAATGGCGGCTACGCCACCCGCAGCCGGGCCATTCGGGACGTTCTCGACGCCGACCATCAGGAGCTGTCGCACTTCAGCCTGGAACTCCGGGGCGCGGTGCCCGACGGGGCGGTCCGCCTGGTCAACCAAGCCCTGCACGACGTGACGACCCAGGGCACCGGCCGCGCGATCGGCAGTCGTCTGCCCGGGCGTGTGCTGGCCGGCAAGACCGGGACCTCCAACGATCTGCGCGACAGCTGGTTCGCCGGCTTCGATGACCGGCACCTGCTGGTGATCTGGCTGGGGCTGGACGACAATCGGCCCACGGGCCTTACGGGCGGAACTGGCGCCGTGCCCATCTGGGTCCGTACCATGGCCGCGCTGCCGGGCGGTTCGCTGAACCTGGGGCATCATCCGGAGATCCAGTCGCAATGGGTCGATCGGCATTCCGGCCTGCGCACCGAGACGGAGGCCTGCCCGGACCGTCTCGAGCTCCCGTTCTGGCGTGACTCGGCTCCCAGGACGCGGGCCGCCTGCGACATCGGGGCGGCGTTCCAGGACGAAGGGCCCGGCTGGCTGGAGAGGTGGTTTCGATGAGAGTGATTCAACGATGGGGCATCGCCGGGGACAGCCTGGCCGTGCGAGTTCCGGCGTTGCTGCTGGTGGCAGCAATGCTCGGCGCCTGTGCGGTGCCTGCGTCCCGGCCCGGCATGCCGCCGGGCACGGGCGCCGGCGCCGTGGTCGTGGACCCGCTGCCCGGGGCGGAGGCAGCCCGCCCTCCTGAAGCGCTGCCAGCGCCGACTCCCGAGCCGCCATCGATCGCCCCGGCGGCGCTGGCCCTGGCCGCGCAGTCCGACCAGGCTCGGGCCGAGGGCAACCTGCGCCTCGCGGGCCTGCAGCTGGAGCGGGCCCTGCGCATTGCCCCGCGTGACGCGGGTCTGTGGAATCGGCTGGCGCAGGTCAGGCTGGAGCAGCAGGAATTCCAGCAGGCCGAGCGGATGGCGGATCGCTCCCTGCAGCTCGGTTCCGCGGATCGTGCGCTGAGCCTGTCGAACTGGCGCATCATTGCCCGGGCGCGCGAGGCCGTGGGCGACACCGAGGGCGCGCGCAGGGCCCTGGAGGAAGTGCGGCGTCTGGAGCGGGCGCTTGGCTGATGCCGTCGCGGAGGTCGCGGAGCGCGCACGCGCAGCGCTGCGTCCGGGCGGGATCCTGGCGCGGGCGGTTCCCGGTTTCCAGGCTCGAGCCCAGCAGCAGGTGATGGCGGGGTCGGTGGCCGAAGTGATCGAGACCGTGCCCTCGGCGCTCCTGATCGAGGCCGCGACCGGCGTCGGCAAGACCTATGCATACCTGGTGCCCGCGCTGCTGTCGGAGCGCCGGGTGCTGATCTCCACCGGCACCAAGACGCTGCAGGATCAGTTGTTTACCAAGGATCTGCCCATGGTCTGCGAGGCGCTGGGCCGCCGCCCGAAGATTGCCCTGTTGAAGGGTCGCTCCAATTACCTGTGCCACTACCGGCTGGAGGCCGCCGCGGGCGATGCCATCGGCCGTGGCCGGCAGCTCGCCACCATCGAGTCCCTGCGTCGGCTCGCCAGGAGCTCGGCCACGGGTGACCTGACCCAGGCCGGCATCCTCGCCGAGGACGCGCCGCTGTGGCCGCAGGTCACGTCGACCGTGGACAACTGCCTGGGCGGCGAATGCCCGCGTTTGAACGACTGTTTCGTGGTGCGGGCGCGGCGGCGTGCACAGGACGCCGACGTGATCGTGGTGAATCATCACCTGCTGCTGGCGGACATGGCGCTGAAGGACGAAGGCTGCGGGGATCTGCTGCCCGAGGTCGACGCGGTGATCGTCGATGAGGCACACCAGTTGCCGGAGATTGCCGGGGCGTTTTTCGGGCTTGCGGTCGGAACCCGGGCGGTCCGTGAACTGGGCCGCGACGTGCTGCGCGAGATGGAGCGCGACGCCCCGGAGATGGTGGATCTGCGTGATCGGGTCGCGGCGCTGCAGGCGGCGGTCGCGGCCCTGTTGCACTGCTCCGAGGCCTGGCCCGCCCGGGCCAGCTGGGCCGAGGTTGGCGATGCCCCCGGCGTGCTGCCGGCTCTGTCCGGGCTGGATCTGGCACTGGCCGAGATGGAAGACGCGCTGACGGGCGCGGCGGACCGGAGCCCAGGTCTGGACCAGGCGCGGGGCCGTTGCACGACCCTGCGCGGGCGCCTGCGGGGCTGGCTCGAGGAGAGCACCGAGACAGTGCCCTGGGTCGAACGCTTCAAGCAGAGCCTGATGCTGCACCGAACCCCGCTGGACGCCGCGCGGCCCCTGGCGGAGCGCCGTGCCGCGCGCCCGGCGAGCTGGATCTTCACCTCCGCGACGCTGGCCGTCGGGGAGGACTTCAGCCATGCCGCGCGGCGCCTCGGCCTGCCCGACGACGTCCGTGCCGAGCGTCTGGACAGCCCCTTCGACTTCTCCCGGCAGGCCTGTCTTGCCCTGCCCGACCATCCGCTGCCGAACCCGAACACGCCGGGGTACACCCGTGCCTGTATCGACTGGGCCTGGCCCCTGCTCAGCGGCAATCCCGGGGGCGGGTTCTTTCTCTTCACCAGCCACCGGGCGCTCCGGGAGGCGGCGGCGCTGCTGCGTGACCGCCTGCCTCCCGAGCGGCTCCTGCTGGTGCAGGGGGAACAGCCGCGCGCCGAACTCCTGGCCCGCTTCCGAGACTCCGGCGACGCCTGGCTGCTGGGTGCGCACAGCTTCTGGGAGGGGGTGGACATCCGCGGTGACACGCTGTCGATCGTGATCATCGACCGTCTGCCGTTTGCGGCCCCGAACGACCCCGTGCTGCAGGCCCGAGCCGCGTCGATCGAGGCCGGGGGCGGCAGTCCGTTCATGGAGTTCCAGCTGCCGCAGGCGGTCCTGGCCCTGAAGCAGGGGGTCGGGCGATTGATTCGCGACGCCAACGACGCCGGCATTCTCGCCCTCTGCGATCCGCGGCTGACCCAGAAGCCCTATGGGCGGCAGTTTCTGCGCAGCCTGCCGCGCTTCCACGAGACCCGCGATCCCGTCCATGCCCTGGAGTTCCTGCACAACGCGCGGCAGGGACGGGGAGACACCGTATGCGTCTGATCGCGCTGGAGACGGCGACCGAGGCCTGTTCGGCGGCACTGTGGGTGGATGGCGAGCTGCGCTGGTTGCTGGAGCCAGGCGCGGCGCGGCGCCACGGCGAACTGATCCTGGACCAGGTGGACCGACTGCTGGCCGAAGCCGGGCTGGTGCCGGGGCAGCTGGATGCGGTGGGGGTGGGCCGCGGACCGGGGGCCTTCACCGGGGTCAGGCTCGGTCTCGGGGTTGCGCAGGGGCTGGCGTTCGCGGTGGGCTGCCCCGTGGTTCCGGTCTCGACCCTGGCGGCACTGGCACAGCAGGGGGCCGACCGGGGCGCCCGGCAGGTGTTGGCTTTGCTCGACGCGCGCATGGGCGAGGTGTACTGGTCCCTGCTGGCGGTTGACGCACAGGGCCGCGTAGGCGTCTCGGAGGAACACCTGAGTGCTCCCGGGCAGGTGGTCGCAGCCTGGACAGGGGCACCGCGCCTGGCCCTGGGCAGCGGCCTCGGCGCCTACCCCGAACTCATCGATCGACTCGGACTCGGGGCCGCAGAGGCCGATCCGGCCGCGCTGCCCGGTGCCCGGGAGGTGGCTCTCCTCGCGGTGGCGGCGTACGCGCGGGGGGAGTCTGTCAGCCCCGAACTGGCGCAGCCCGTGTATCTGCGGGACCGCGTTGCCGAGCCGCGGGCGAATTTGGCTCCGAAGGGCCATGGAATGGGATCATGACTGTGGATGAAGGAACGGTGCCGCTGTTTCCCTGGGCGATCCCTTTGCGGGCGCGCATCAAGGTGCTTCCGGAGGACTTCGTCGTCGACGAAATCGCCGCGACCGAGCCGGAGGGGGCGGGGGAGCATGTCTGGCTGCACGTCCGCAAGGTCGGGCACAACAGCGAGGCGGTCGCGGAGTGGCTTGCGCGCGTCGCGGGCGTGCCAAGGGTGAACGTCGGGTATGCGGGCCGCAAGGATCGGCACGCGTTGACCAGTCAGTGGTTCAGCGTGCAACTGCCGGGCCGGGAGGAGCCGGACTGGTCGCGCCAGGTCATGGACGGCGTGGAGATTCTGGCCGGCAGGCGCCATTCGCGCAAACTGAAGACCGGGCACCTTGGCGGGAATCGCTTTCGGGTCCGCATGCGTGAGGTGGCGGGCGACCACGCGGCCGCCGACGCGTTGCTGGAGGGTATACGCCTGCGCGGGCTGCCGGACTATTTCGGCGAGCAGCGCTTTGGCCACGGCAACCTGGAACGGGCGCGGGCCTGGTTTGCCGGCCGCCTGCGGCCGCGCGGCCGCAACCAGCGGAGCCTGTATCTTTCGGCCGCCCGGGCCGCGATCTTCAACGCCGTTCTGCGGCGGCGCGTGCAGGACGGGTCCTGGGACCGTCTGCTGCCGGGCGATCTGGCGAACCTCGACGGGTCCGGCAGCGTCTTCCCGGTCGCGGTTGTTGACGATGAACTGCGGGCGCGCTGCGAACGGCTGGACCTGCATCCCACCGGACCCCTCTGGGGCCGGGGCGGGCCGGACAGTTCGGGGGCGGTTCTGGATCTCGAGAACGCCGTGGCGGAAGACTGGACCGATCTGGCACAGGGCCTCGAGCGCGAGGGTCTGGCCCCAGCGCGCCGACCGCTGCGCCTGCGCCCGCGCCGGCTCGACTGGCACTGGGAATCCGGCGACATCCTGGTTCTGGAAATGGAGTTGGGTCCGGGGGAATACGCGACCGGGGTTGCCGGCGCCATCGCGGTGTTGAGCGACGGCGGCTGAAGGCCGGCCCGGGCGGCACCGGCTGCCGGGGTTCAGGCCTTGGTGTCGGCGTTTCCGCTGGCTTCGGCCAGCGCCTTTTCCGCCCGCTCGGCGCGTGCCTCGGCTTCGACGCGGTCGGTGATGTCCTTCTGGATGCCGATGTAATAGGTCAGCTGGTCGTCATCGTTGAAGACGGGGGTGATCGAGAGCTCGTTCCAGAACAGCGATCCGTCCTTGCGGTAATTGCGCAGCACGACGCGGCAGGGCCGGTCCTGGTCCAGCGCGGAACAGATCTCGCGAATCGCCTCCTGATCGGTGTCGCTGCCCTGCAGGAAGCGGCAGTCACGGTAAAGGATCTCGTCCGCCGTATAGCCGGTCAGCTCCTCGAAGGCCCGGTTGACGTAGATGAGGATATTGTCCTGGCCTTCCTGCTCGGCGATCACGATCCCGTCGTTGGACGCGTCTACGGCCAGGGCGAGCAACTCTGCATCGATGGATCGGGTCATGGTTCGTTTTTATCCGGAAGCGGGGCTGCTAGGAGCCTGTCGGACTTGGGATGCTCCTACTGCGCCGGTGGGAAGAGCGGTGCATTTTTCCCTGCTTTCTCGTTGCATAGAACCACTATGCGCCTCGAAATCATGAAAAAATGCCCTCGCTCTCCCACGCGGCTCGCTACGG